>DASRDL010000250.1:0-6974 GCA_035652635.1 Hyphomicrobiaceae bacterium
GCTGGCGTAGGGCAGCAGCAGCGTGAAGGGCAGCGCGCCCAGGATCGAGAACCAGATGATCGCCCGCCGGCCGATGCGGTCGCCCAGATGGCCGCCGATCAGCGAGCCCATCGCCTGCGCCAGCAGGAAGGAGAACAGCAGGACCTGAGAGGACTGCACGGACACCTTGAACTCGCCGATCAGGTAGAAGGTGTAGTAGGAGGTGAGGCTCGCCGTGTAGGCGTTCTTGGAGAACATCAGCAGGACGAGCAGGAAGACCGCCAGGGCCACGCCGGCCCGCGCGCCCTTGACCAAAGGCGCGGCGGTGTTGCGCGGCTTCACCGGTGCCGGCGACTGGCGCTTGTACCAGAGGCCGACCTGCAGCAGCAGCACCATGGCGATGAGGGCAACGAGCGAGAACCACGACAGGCTCGCCTGGCCGCGCGGCACGACGATGAAGGCGGCCAGCAGCGGCCCGATCGCCTGGCCGGCTTGGCCGCCGACCTGGAACATCGACTGGGCGAAGCCGTGCCGGCCGCCCGACGCCAGGCGCGCCATGCGCGTCGACTCGGGGTGGAACACCGCCGACCCGCTGCCGATGAGCGCCGCCCCCAAGAGCAGCATGGCATAGCTGCCGGCGTGCGCCAGCACGACGAGCCCGACGAGCGTAGAGGCCATGCCGGCGACCAGCGAGTAGGGCTGCGGATGGCGGTCCGTGAAGGCACCGACCAGCGGCTGTCCCATGGAGGCCGTGAGCTGGAACGCCAGCGTGATGAGGCCGATCTGGCCGAAGTCCAGCTGGTAGGCCTGCTTGATGATCGGGTAGATGGCCGGGATCAGCGACTGCATCATGTCGTTGAGGAGGTGCGCGAAGCTCAGCGTCACCACGATCGAGAAGGTCGCTTCCTGCGTCGTGGTGCGCGGCGCGACGTCCTGGTCCAACGGCTTCTGCATCGCTTCGTCCTGACACTCCATTCACTTGCGCCGCTTGGCCGGAGCCGTGCGCGGGTAGCCCGGGATCTTGGCCAGGACCACCTTGAGGGGGTCGTCGACCCAGGCCTTGGTGACGAACTCGCCGTGCAGCACCTCGTCGGCCGTGGCGTAGAAGGTGACGCTGCCGGGCGCCAGCCTGCCGGGTAGCCAGGTGGCATAGTCGATCCTGCGCTCGGCGAGCATGCGCTGCAACGCCAGGTTCTCCTCGCGTGCGGAGCGCGAGTAGGCGCTGAGGAAAAAGCGCGCCTCGCGCCGCTCGATCCAGGCGGCGAACTTGTCCATCTCGGCATAGAGCGCATCGAGCAAGATGATGCCGCGCAGGCGGTCGCCGGCGCCGCCGACGTGGGCCGCCCATACCGCCGGGGCGTAGCCGCCGCTGTAGGCGACGATCACCGCCGGCAGGCTTTCGATGGCGAGCCGCGCGCGCCCCTCGCCGTGCAGGCGCGCCAGCCTGCGCCCGGCCTCCTCCAGGAAGCGGCGGAAGACGCCAGGCTCGTAGAAGCGCCCCGCGCTGGAATCGAGCGCGTTGACCGCGAACTGCGGTGCCACCAGCACGGCGTTGAGCCCCGACTCGGCGACCTGGCGCGGGACCTGCTGCTGGAATCGCACCACCTTGTCGATGGTGGCCATGTTGCCGTGAAAGTAGACGATCATCAGGCCGGGCAGCGCCGGATTGAAGCCGCGCGGGATGTAGAGCAGCACGCGCCGGTCGCTGTAGGTGGCGTCCTCCCAGTAGATGCCGCCGCGCGGCGAGGTGTGCCCGCGCCGGCCGTCCTGGACGACGTCGAAGAACGGCTTGTCCTGGCCCGGCGGCGTGCCGTCCCAGGGGAAAGGCGACACGTCGAAGGCGACGATCTCGGTCTTGGGCGCCTTGGCCGGCGCTGCGGCGGCGGGGGTGTGCATGGCGAGGGCCATCGTCAGGCCGGCGAGCCAGCGGCGGGCGGGGGTGCGCACGTCAGGCCGCAGCCTGCGCTGGCCGTGGTGCGAGCGGCAGCAGGATGGCGAAGAAGCCCACGATCGCCGCCAGATAGGCAAAGCCGCTGACCATCAGCACCGCCGCCAGCCCGAACGAGGTGGCGATCACCGGCACCAGCGCCGCACCCACCACGGAGAAGCAGCCGTTGATGCCCCAGGCCCAGAGGAACATGTGGTCCTTGCCGAGACGGGCGAGCGTGGTCATCGCCGTCGGCATCGGAAAGCCCATCAGGAACGCCGGGGGGAGCACCAGCAGGAAGCAGAGGACGAGGCGCATCCCGTAAGGGAAGGTGCCGATCCAGTCGAGCACGCTGTCGAGCGCCAGTCCGTAGCCGATGAGCAGGGCGCCGATGGCGAGGAAGATGCGCGGCATGACGGTGCGGGCGCGGTCGAAGTAGCGCTCCGACACGAAGCTGCCGAGGCCGGAGAACACCAGCATGCCGGTGATCAGCACGGAAGCCGACACCGTGGCGTTGCTCAGGGCCTGGATGAACTTGGAGATGAGGCCGACCTCGACCATGATGTAGCCCGCCCCCAGGCAGGCGAAATAGAGAATGGTGCGCAGCTTGCCCGGGTTGCGGCTGAAGATGCTGCGCCAGCCGAACACCACCGGCAACAGCACGAGCGACAGGGCAGCAATGCAGGCTATGCCGAGCGTCGCCCACACCAGCAGATAGCCCCACTCGTCCTGGAACAGCTCGAGCCGGTCGGTGACGCGGGCGAGATCGGCCGGCTTGACGTAGGCGGCAAAGTACGGCCGGTCGTTGGTGAGGGCCCGCGTATCGAACACGTAGCGTTGCGCGACGTCGTCCCAGCCGCCGTAGACGAGGTGGTGCCAGGCCATGCGGCCCATGGTGGTGGCGGGAAGGGTGGGGTTGTCCTCCGGCGGCTTCTCCTTTGCGTCGCTGGCGGCCGGGCCTTCCGCAGGCTCGGCCGGATTGTCGCTCCCGCCGGTGCCGAAGATCTGGTTGCGGTAGTCGTCGAGGACGGTCGCCGCCTGGGCCGGGTCGTAGACGAAGTCCGGTGCGTAGATCTCGTCGAACGACATGGCGCGGGTGTGCTCGCGCAGTTTGGCCACCTCGCGCGGCGCGAAGCCGCCGCGCTTGTAGAGCACGGTTGCGGTCGACAGGTAGCTCGACACGACGAAAAAGCGGTCGGCGATCGACCCGCCGTCCAGCTGCCGCGCGGCGGCGGCCAGCGTGGCGTAGAGCTTGAGCAACGACTTGGGCGGCTCTTCCTTGTTCCACAGCGTGACGGAGAGGATGCCGTCCTCCTTGAGCGCCCGCATGTAGCTCGCCATCGCCTCGCGCGAGTAGGCGAACTTCTCGACGATGGCGAAGCCGCCGGGATTGGAGAGGCCGGCGGAGTCGGCGAGGCTCAGGTCGATGATGTCGTAGCGCTCGGCGGTGTGGGCGAGGTAGAGCCGGCCCTCGTAGTCGACGACCTTGATCCTGGGATCGTTGAGCACGTCGCCGGTGAAGTCGCGCAGGCCCTGGTCTTGCCGGAAGGCGGCGAGCACGGCCGGGTTGCCTTCCGCCACCGTGACGCTGCGCGAGTTGCTCTTGAGCGCCACCGCCGTGGAGATGCCGCCGCCGAACTGCACCACGAAGGTGTCCGGCACCTGCTTGAGGAGATAGGGATAGATCATCGGCAGGTAGCGGAAATAGGCGGTCTCGGCGGGCGGCAGATCGCGGATGATGCCGCTCGGGCCCTCGCCGTCGATGTAGAGGCCGAGGTAGGCATTGGCCGGCATGGCCGGCAGGTTGAACGCTGCGTTGTCGGACAGCCCCGGGGCGAAGTGCAAATAGGAGCTCGAGTAGATCTCGAGATAGCCGAACGGCGAGGCGCGCTCGTAGACGCGCCGGCTGTCGGGGAACTTGCGCGCGTAGGACACGCCCTTGTAGTCGGACACGGCGAGCGTCGGCAATCCGACGGCCGGCGCCACCAGATGCACGCCGATGCACGCTGCGGCGACGGCAGCGAGCGCCGCGATCGGCCGCCGGCTCCCCACGGCCAGGAACCACAGGGCGCTGCCGGCGAGCCACAGCAGCAGCGGCACCACCAGCAGGTTCTGCGGCACCACGAGGTACATGGCGCCGAGGAACAGGAGGCCGCACAGTCCCGAGCCGGTGAGGTCGGCGAAGTAGACGCGGCCGAAGATGCGCTGCGCCTTCAAAAACACCGTGCCCAGATAGAAGGCACCGGCCAGGAAGGGCAGCATGTAGAGCAGGAAGTTGCCGAACAGCCGCCACTTCTGCGCCGGGTCGGAGACGAGGAAGATGGCGTTGAAGGGGATCTGCTGGGCGGTGAGGTTGGCCGCCACCGCCAGCGGCCCGAACAGCAGCAGCGCGGTCGCGGCGACACTCCGCCAATGGCGCTCGAACCAGCCCTTGCCGATGCACATGATGGCGCTGGTCAGGCCGAAGCCCAGCATGGCGAGGCTCACCACCAGCGAGCCGAAGTGCGCCCAGCTGCCCACCGAGAAGATGCGCATGATGCCGATCTGCAGGGCGATCACGGCGCCGGCCACCAGGCCGACCGACAGGTAGAGGAAGAGGGAGGGAGCGAGCTCCGTGTCGGAGCCGCGCAGGCGCGCCTCCTGCGCCCCCAAACGCAACGCTTGGATGTCCTCGGCTGCTTTGGCGAAGACGGCACCGACGACCGACCGAGCGCGTGCGAGCCACACGGTCATGCCGGCGCCGATGCGCACGGCCGGCTCGACCAGAGGGTCCTTGTCGATACGCTGTCTCACCGCTGGTTGTGCGTCCCCTTGATCACGTCGCCGTCGAGCTTCGTGAACGGCACGAAGGGGACGATCCTGCCGCCGTAGATGTCCGAGCGAGCAACTTTCACGCTACCATCCTCGGCCGTCTCCTTGACGATCTTGAGCAGGCGCTGCGCTCCCGGCGGGCCGACGGGGATCACCATGATGCCGCCGGTCCGGAGCTGCCGGAGCAGCGGCGGCGGGACGTGATCGATGCCGCAGGTGACGATGATCTTGTCGAACGGCGCCGCCTCCTCCCAGCCGTAGTAGCCGTCGGCGGCCTTGGTGACGATGGACTTGTATTCCGTGTAGCCGCGCGCGATCAAGGCGTCGTAGATGCCGCGCGTGCGCTCGGCCAGCGGCTTGATGATCTCGATCGTCCAAACCTTGTCCGTCAGGTTGGCGAGATAGGCCGACTGGTAGCCCGAGCCGGTGCCGATCTCCAGCACCTTCTCGCCCAGCCGAACGTCGATGGTCGAGGTCATGCGGCTCACCACGTGCGGGCCGGAGATGGTCACGCCGAAGCCGATGTCGAGATAGGCGTGGTCGTAGGCGCGGCCCAGGTTGTGCTCGAGCACGAACTCCTCGCGTGGGGTGAGAAGAAACGCGCGCTTGTTGCGGTCGTCGAGCACGTCGCGGTTGGCGACGGCGACCCGGAAGCGGCTGAAGCGCTGGTGCAGAAATTGGGGGGTCTCGGCCCGGTTCGCCACCATCCACTTGACGAATGCATCGACGTTGTCGGTGGGCGGCGCCGCCTCCCAGCTGTAGGGCCTCGGCATGGCCCAGGCGGTGCCCGAGGAGGTGGCGGCGGCGAGCGCTGCGGCCGAGCCGGTGAGGAACGTGCGGCGGTGCAAGGGGCGCCCCCAATCGTTGGCCGTGGCCCGCGCATTGCCGGCCCCGAATCGACGCAATCTAGGGCAGTGCCGGGGGTGGCACTGTGGCTCCGCGACCACGTGAACAGGAAAGTCTCCGTTGCCGCGCAGCGCCGCTCGCCGTCCGCCGGGCCGTGACCCTCGGCAGGAGTGCGCTATAACTCACCATGCAACTGTCGGGGCGGCACGATAGCGCCCTCTGCCAAAGTCTGGAGGAACCCCATGAGCTCGGCGGCGGCGCCTTACCGCGTCCAGGCCTACAACCTCTCGCACGCCTCGGAGAACAAGATCCACGACGATGCCGTGGCGCAGAAGCTCGGCTTCGCCGGCGGCTTGGTGCCGGGGGTGGAGGTCTACGCCTATGCCTGCCACCCGGTGGTCGCGCGGTGGGGGCGCGCGTGGCTCGAGCGCGGGCGCATGGAGTGTCGCTTCCTGAAGCCGGTCTACGACGGCCGCATCGCCGAGGTGACGGCAAGGGAGACGGACGGCGGGCTCGACCTCGAGGTGACGAGCGAGGGTACGCTGTGCGCCACCGGCCGCGCGTCCATGGGGGAGCCTGCTGCACCGCCGCCGGTCGGCGAATTCGAGCTGCGCAGGCCGCCGGCGAACCGTCCGCCCGCGGATGAGGCGAGCCTGGCGGCGGGCACGTGGCTCGGCATCGCGCCGCAGCGCCTTACGGCCGGCCAGCTCGCCGACTACCTGCGCGACGTGCGCGAAGCCGATCCGCTCTATGCCAACGAGGGCCTCGCGCATCCCGGGCTGCTCTTGCGTCTGTGCAATCTGGCGCTGCGCGAGAACGTGGTGCTGCCGCCGTGGATCCACACCGGCAGCAAGGTCGCCAACTTCTCGGCGGCACGCGTAGGCGAGGAGCTCTCCGCGCGCGCCCGCGTCGCGGCCAACTACGAGCGCAAGGGCCACCGCCTGGTCGACCTCGACGTGCTGGTCATAGCCGACGGCTCGCGGGTGGTCTCACGCGTGCTGCACACCGCCGTCTACCGCCTGCGCCAGCTCGCGTGAGGTCATCGGCCGGCAAGGGCGTGGGCGGAAAGGCGGCCCCCGGCCTCGAGGTAGCGCCGGCCGACGTCCGTCACGCTCACCATCACGCCGCCGGCGCCGCCCCGGCTGACCAGCAGGCCGCGGTCGACGGCCTCCTCCCACACCGCAAGACGCGGGCAGGAGGTGCGCCAGGCGTCCATCACCTCGGCATACGGGCGCGGGGCCTTTGCCACCCATTCGATCAGGTCGAGGATCAGTGCATCCATCGTCGGCTGCCCGTTTCGGCTTGCGTCGCGGCAGGATGCCAGCCGTTGCCGCGTCCGTCCAATGCATTTATTCTCTGCCTTTCGATGCGTGAGGAGCATAAGCGGCGATGGACCTGCAGCGGTTGCGCA
>DASRDL010000251.1:0-8724 GCA_035652635.1 Hyphomicrobiaceae bacterium
CGTCGAGCCGCCCTGGATCGGCTGCCAGCACTCCACCGGCAGCCTGAGGGGCCGCGGCACGAGCGTCAGCTCCTTCAGGGTGTAGCCGCGGTAGGGGATCTCGGGCGGCAGCGTGTAGTGCTTGCCCTTGTGGCTGAAGGCCTCGCTGTTGAAGGCCTTGAAGATGATGTCGACCTGCTCCTCGAACAGCTCGCGGTTGGCCTCCTGGTCGCGCAAGGGCGAGCCGAACGTCTCCACCTCGCGCGTGTGGTAGCCGCGGCCCACCCCGAACACGACCCGGCCGCCGGTGAGGATGTCGGCCATGGCGTAGTCCTCGGCCAGCCGCAACGGGTGCCACATCGGCGTAATGTTGAATCCGCAGCCGATCTTGATGTTCTTCGTGCGGTGGGCGAGGTGAACGGCCATCAGGATGTTGTTGGGGATGCACTCCGTGCCCTCGCGCTGGAAGTGGTGCTCGGCCGTCCAGAAGCAGTTGTAGCCCAGGCCGTCCATCAGCTTGGCCATGTTCTCGGCCTTGCTCAGCGCGGTGACGAGGTGCTCATTGGGGTAGCGGCGCTCGTTGATGGGCGTGCCGCCGTAGCCGACGTTCTCGAGATCGGTGTGGCCGGCAAAGAGGCTGTCGAACTTCGTGATCATGGGGGCGTCTCCCTGCTGGGCAGGTGTGAGGCTACTTGGTGATGCGCGGCGAGATGGGCTTGAAGAGGCGCACGCCGGGAAGGTCGAACAGGCCGGCGGTCAGCCGGCCGGCCGGGACGATGCCGAGCGCGACGCCCTTGGAGGTGCGGTCGAGGCCCACCGGCTCGAGGCGGATGAGCGTGGCGGCATGAGGTTCCGGCACCTTGGCGCCGGCCTCGGCGAGGAGCAGGTGCGCATCGGACGGCACCTCCGGCGTATTGTCGATGCCGGAGAAGAGGTTGCGATGCCAGTTGAGGTGCTCGGCCTGCCATTCGCCGGTGGAGGCCGGGCCGCCGTTGGCGCGGTATTCGGCACTCTCGAACACCGCCGCCGAGGCGATGTCATGGAGCGCGAGCCAGGGCGACGGGGTGGGGGTGATGGCGCGGAAGCGTTGGCTTGCCCGGAAGCCCGGCACGTTGCGGATGAGCTTGGCCACGTGGCCCAGGTACCAGACGTGCCAGTCCGCCTCGCGGGCCGGATTGCGGAAATCCATCTCCACCATGTAGAGCATGGGGCGCGCCTCCTCCTTTCGTGGTCGTGGCGCCCACATTACGCGGGCCGCAGCCGTGCGCACAGAGCCGCCGGCGCAGGGCTGCCAAACGACGCGCGCGACGATGGAAGCCCGGCTGGCGGTGCGGCGGCCTCAGGCCTTGCCGCCGCGCTCGGCCCTGACCTCGGCGAACACCTTGGAGGCCACCAGCATGGCCTCGCGGATGATCGGCACGCCGACGTAGCCGGTGAGGTGCAGCAGCGTTTCCGTCAGCTGCTCCTCGGTCCAGCCCTCCTTGAGGGCGAAGCGCAGGTGGATGTCGAGCTCGGGGTGGCGCCCGGTCGCCGCGTCGGAGACGACGCAGACGAGCGTGCGCGTCTTGATGTCGAGGCCTGGGCGCGTCCACAGCGCGCCGAACACCGTCTCGGTGGCGACGTCGATGAACTTCTTCATGACGGGGTCGCGCGCGTAGTCGGCCTGGTTGCGCGCGAAGTCGGCTTCTCCCCTCAGACGCCTGCGGATCGCCTCGCCCTTCTTGTAAAGCTCGCTGTCGGCCATTGGCTCGTCTCCTCACCCTTTGGATGGCATCAGGCTAGCTGACGCACCGGCGGGTTGTCACGGGAATGCCGCTTCCGACACCGCGTGGCGCAACGCTTCGCGCGCCCGTTGGTTCGTGGGAGGAGACTCTGCAATTGCTACTGATGGGGCCAAGGCACTTCGCGGCGGAAATCCGAATACCAGAGCAACTCGGGTGCGGGACGTCGATTCCGAAAGGCGAGTCGCACCGCTCAAAGGGTTGCGATGCGTGAGCGCGAGCATTTGCATGTGGGGCTCAAGTGCGTCTGGCAACGAGTGCGGTGATCGCACGATGGTCGCTGACGCCCCGGTGCAGGGTGACGGCGCTCAGCTCGTAGTCGGGCGTGGAGAACAGGCCGTCCACCATCAGGCGGAGATTGGGGACGCGGTGCAGAACGGGATCGATGCTGCTGTCGTAGATGGGCGGCACGTGGTCTCGCCAGGCCTCGGCCAGCCGGCTGAAGATCTCCTTGCCGCGCGGCGCATTGAAGTCGCCGCACACGACCAGCGAGCGCCCGCGGGTGAGCCGCAGCAGGGCATCGCAGGCCTGGCGCTGGAAGTCGCTGGTGCGGGCGGCATCCGTCCAGGGAAAGTGCGTGGTGGCGATGGTGAAGAGGTCGGCGCCGTGCCGCACCGAGACCACCGCCAGCGGATAGCGTGTCGACTGGTACCTCGTCTCCTCCGAGGTGCGATCGACGACGTCGGTGCCGCTGCCGCCGCCGCCGTAGCCGATGTCCTCGGTGCTCTCGAAGGCGGCCCGCGCGAGGATGCCGATGCCCGTCAGCCGCAGCCGGCCGTGCTCGGGATAGCGCCCCATGGAGAGATAGTGCACGTGGGGGTAGCCGAGGCCTTCGCGGAAGACGGCGATGTCCTCGTCGACCAGCTCCTGCAGGCACACCACGTCGGGCGACTGCGCGCGCAGGAAGGCCGCGACCCTGTCGAGGTGCTTGGACCGCTCGATGTTGATCGACGCCAGTGCGAGCGGCGGACCTCTACTGGTCATGCACCGGCCCCGGCATCAAAGGCGCGAGCAGGGTTGCGCATGGGGCAACGATAGGGCTCCGGCCGCGGCCGGGTCGAGGGGAAAGCGGAGCGACAGCGGGTCGCGCCGGTCAAAGTGCCGGCTCGACAATGCGGGCGCCGGCACAGGTCTCGCTGCGATTCTCGCTGCGTGTGGGATTGGAGGCCACCAGCCGCAGCGGTGCCTCCTGGGCTTCGCGCAAGTCCACGCCGCGGGTGGCCGCCATTCCGGCCAGCAACGCGCCGATGGTCTCGCCGAGGCGCGTGAGCAGGAAGGTGGACCAGGGCTGCACGTCGCGGTCGGCGAGCTGGGCGCGGGCCCAGTCGCGAACCCGCGCAAGATCGGCTTCGGTCACCGGGTTCGCCATGGCGCGCAACGCTGGAGGCTCGATGAAGGCTGGATGCTTCACACCCTACCGGCACCCCGGTTAAGGGTTCGCTAAGTCTCGGGCGGCCGGCTGCTGGCTGCCGGTCGGGCAGGCCGGGGCTTGCTCCGTTTCGCCACTTGCGATGGGATGGCGCGGAGCAGGGAGGTGGGAGCAACCGATGCTGAGCGCGGAGGACAACAGGCTGCTGACCGAGAGCGGACCCGGCACGCCCATGGGCGAGCTCCTGCGCCGGTTCTGGCTGCCGGTGCTGCTGTCCAAGGAGCTGCCCGAGCCCGACGGCACGCCGAAAAAGATCACGGTGCTCGGCGAGCCGCTGCTGGCCTTCCGCGATACCAAGGGGCGCGTCGGCGTCATCGATCAGCACTGCCCGCACCGCGGCGCCAATCTCTGGCTCGGCCGCAACGAGGAGTGCGGCATCCGCTGCGTCTACCACGGCTGGAAGTTCGACGTGGAGGGACGCTGCCTGGACATGCCGACCTCCTATCCGGACCTCGACGCCAAGAGGACAATGCGCATCAAGGCCTACCCGACGCGCGAGTGGGCCGACATGATCTGGGCCTACATGGGCCCACCCGAACGCATGCCCGAGCTGCCGGCGATGGAGGTGGCGCTGGTGCCGCCGACGCACCGCTACGTCAGCAAGAAGTGGCAGGACTGCAACTGGGTGCAGGCGTTGGAGGGCAGCATCGACACCGCCCACTTCTCCTTCGCGCACCTGACCTTCGACAAGCGAGCGGACGAGGACCTCGACATCGCCAGGCACCTGGCGAGCCCGCTCTCGCGCATGAGCTTCGACCACGTGCGCTGGATTGCCGAAGACCCGCGTCCGGTGATCAAGGTCTATCCACATGCGGCAGGGCTCACCATCGCCGGCGGGCGCATCGCCCGCGACGACAACATCTACTGGCGCATCGCCCAGTTCCTGATGCCGGTGCACTCCTACGCGCCCAACGCCCTGCCGGGAGAGAACATCTTCGGCCAGTCGTTCGTGCCCGTCACCGACACCTGCTGCTGGATCTACACCTACGCCTGGAACCCCGAGCGGCCGATCACGGACGCGGAGCGGGAGAGCTACCGCAGAGGTAACGGGGTCATCGCCGAGGTGGACGAAAACTACGTGCCGCTGCGCACCAAGGCCAACGACTATCTGATCGACCGGCATCTGCAGAAGACGCGGAGCTACACCGGCATCAAGGGCGTGTCGGAGCAGGACGCCGCCGTGCAGGACAGCCAGGGCCCGATCGCCGACCGCACGCGCGAGCACCTGGGCCCGACCGATCTCGGCATCATGCGCTTCCGCAAGCTGGTGATGGACGCCGCCCGCGACCTGCAGCGGGGGATCGAGCCTGCGGCGGCGGGCAACGCGGCGCGTTATGCGGTGCGCGCCGGCGCGTCCGTCACGCACAAGAGCAAGGACCTCGCAGCCGTCATGGTGGAGCGCTTCGGCGACCCGGCAGGTCTCGTGCCGCGCCCGGAGCGGCTGCCGACCTGATCTGGTCGTGTGCGCTCGAGTTCGCGTCTGGTCGCGCAAGGGGGGCAGGCCCGACGGCCGCGGGCAGGCCGCAATCGGCGCATGCGCTCATCGCGGCCCGGGTTCGGGATCATTCGCGCTGACGCGAAGTCGCGGAGATGACGGCAATGTGGCCCGGTCGGAAGCCGCGGTCAGTTCCCTGCCAGCTTCGCCGTCATGAAGTCGCGAAGGGCCTGATCGGGGCGAGGGTTGGGAGCGAACTGGACCTCGGCCTGCTTGCCCGCAGAAGGCTCCCGCGCTACGCGGGCATTGCGCCTCGCCCGGCGTCCGCTCGCACGCTGATGCTCCTTGGCGGCCGGTGCATTCACGGACGGGTTGTCGGGCGCATCGGTGCGTACCTCCGAGGCAGGCTGCGGCTCGGCGGCACTGGCTGCCTTCGCGGGGCCGGACTGCTCGACGGGCGCAGTCGCCGGCGCTTGCGGTGCCGGCTGCGGCTCGACGGCCGGTGCGGCCGCCGTCTGCTCGCGCTGGGGCGACGCTTCGGCCACCGGCGGCTTGGCGGCGACGTCCTGCGCCGGCGAAGCGCGATCGAGTGCCCGCACCACGTCGGGCGAGGCGGCCACCGTCGAAGGCGAGAGCACCGCCACGTAAGCCGCCGGCAGCGGCCATGCGAGGCTTGCGGCATAGCCTGCAACGGCTGACGCCACCACGACCGCGCCGGTCAGCAGCGACGGCATCTTCGGCACGATGGCCGTCTTGGGGGTACGCATATACACTCGCAGGCGAGATCGGACGCCTCCACCAACATAGACGGTGCGGCCGGATGGAAGCAAGCTAACCCGCTGCCGGCTGGCAGGACCGCGCAGTTTAGTCCTCGCCGCGGCCCGCTGCGCCGGCTGCCCGCTCGATTGCTTCCTGCGCCCAGGTCAAGCCCTTGTAGTTGAAGCCTTCCGCGATGGTAGGCTTGACGACGGCGAAGTAGGGGGACAGGTCGAAGTCGGCCGGAGCATAGAGGCTGTGGTGGCGGATGTGCAGGATCTCGCGCCGGCGAAAGCGGCTGATGCCGGAGCGTTCCTCACCGGCGAGGGGCTCCACCCTGGGCAGGATCGGGTAGCGCACGCGGCCGAAGGCCTCGGCGATCAGCGTCGAGCAGATGGTGCGGGTCGGCACGCCGGAGCCCAGCGCAATCATGCGCCGCCGCCAGCGCGTCGGTACCGGCGGCGTAGGCAGGAGGTAGCGCGCCAGATCGAAGATGTTGCGCATGTCGTACTGGGTGCCGATGCGCGACAGCATGAAGGCGATGATCTCCTCGCGGTCGGCATCGGTGAGGCCGACGGGGCGGCAGATGCGGGTGTGGAAGCGCTCGTACTTGGACAGCGGCACCGCCGCGCACCCCTCGACCGGCGTCACCTCGATGAGCGTCCGCGGCTCCGCCCCCGGCTCCGTCTCGAGCACGTCGCCGACGTAGAGGGCGGCGTGCGACCAGGTCGACTGCGTCAGGTATTTGATGGCAGTCGAGAGCTTGCTGCCGCCGGCAACGAGGAGCACGTCGGCGGGGCGCAGCGTGCGGCGCAGCGCCGCGGGATCGGAGGGGACGAACGGCTCCTCGCCCGGCGTCTCCTGGCGCAGCCGCTGCGCCAGCCAGCGGCCGAGCCAGTCGAGCATGGCATCGAAGGCGGTCATGCACGGCGTGCCCTGCACATGCCGGCGCTCTCCTGAACTCTCTCCGGCGCAACCCTCGAGTGCATTGCGGTGCGGGGTGCGCGGGTACCGGCAGCCCGGGCCCTGCGCTATCCTGCCCCCGCCGATTCAAACGCGAGGCGGATGCCGATGCGCAAGACCAAGTCTGTCGTTTCCCCCAATCTGTCGCAGCGGCGCCAAGTGCGCAAACCCGCCGTGCGCTCCCGGGCCGGCATCGTCGTGACGCAGAATCGGGCAGCGTCGGAGGCCGGTGCCCGCGCGCTCAAGGCCGGCGGGCACGCGGTCGACGCCGTGGTGGCGGCGGCCTTCGCCGTGGGCGTGCTCGAGCCGTGGATGAACGGCATCGGCGGCGTCGGCGGCATGCTCGTCTACGACGCGCGCGCCGGCAAGGTGACGGGCATCGACTTCGGGCCCCGCTCGCCCGCCCGCCTGAACCCGGCCGATTTCGTGCTCACCGACGAGCGCGACGACGGCAACCTGTTCGGCTGGCCGAAGGTGAGGGGCAATCTGAACACCGTGGGAGCCAAGGCCGTGGTGGCGCCGACCGAGCCAGCCGGCATGGCTGCAGCGCATGCCCGCTTCGGCCGGCTCGCCTGGCGCGACCTCGTGATGCCGGCGGCCAAGCTCGCCGAGGAGGGCATCGTCGTCGACTGGCACACGACCCTCGTCATCGCCAACGGCATGGCCGATCTCGCGCGCGATCCGGGGGCGCAGGCCCGCTTCCTGCCCAAGGGCTTCCCGCCGGTGGTGCCGGCCGCCGTCGACCCCGAGCCGGTGCGGCGACTGCCGATGCCGGACCTCGCCCGCACGCTGCGGGCCATCGCCGAGGACGGCGCCGGCACGCTCTATCGCGGCCCGCTCGCCCGCGCCATCGCCGAGGACGTGCAGGCCATGGGCGGGTATCTCACCGCCGACGACCTCGCCGCCGTGGCGCCGGTCGAGGTCGAGCCGCTCGCCATTGCCTACGGCGGGCGGTCGATCCACGTGCTGCCTGAGCTCAACGGCGGGCCGACGCTGTGGGTGGCGTTCGAGGACCTGAAAGGGCGCAAGCGGCGGCCCGAGCCCAGGCCCGGTGCCGAGACGTTCCTCGCCTATGCCGCGGCGCTGCGCGCGGGCTGGACCGACCGCTTCAAGCGCCTGGGCGATGCCGGCGAGCGCACGGCTCCGACCTGCACGACGCACCTGTGCGCCATCGACCGCGACGGCAACATGGCGACGCTGACGCAGACGCTGTTGTCGCTGTTCGGCGCACGCATCGTGCTGCCGCGCACCGGCATCCTCATGAACAACGGCATCAACTGGTTCGATCCGGTGCCCGGCGGGCCCAACTCGATCGCTCCGGGGGCGAGGCCGCTCGCCAATTACGTGCCGGCGGTGATGACGGGAGGCGGCGCGGCGACGGCCATCGGCGGCTGCGGCGGGCGGCGCATCCTGCCCGCCGTGTTCCAGCTGCTCGCCATGAGTGTCGATTTCGGCTTCGACCTGGACGAGGCTTTCCACACGCCGCGCCTCGACGTGTCGGGCCTCGACGTGGTGGTGGCCGATCGGCGCATGCCGGCCGAGGTGATCGATGCGCTGGGCACCGAGTTCGCCACCGTCGTGGCCGAGCCCGTCGACTACCCCTTCCCCTACACCATCGCCGGTGCCGTGCGTCGCGCTGGAGGCGAGAACGAGGGTGCCACCGAGCCGCAGCATCCCTGGTCGGAGGCCGTGAGCGAGGAGGAGGTGTAGCAGGCCGGCCCTCCCTCTCCCCACTGAAGAGTGGCGAGAGGGAATCCAGTAGCCATAGGGCGCAAAAGGCGAAGCCGCATTGCGCCGATGTACCGGCCGATCGGTGCAAGGCGCTTGCGCTTTTGCACCCTACGCACCCTCTCCGCATCGAAGAGCGGGGAGAGGAAATCCGGTAGCATCGGCCTTGCCCTTTGCGCTTTACTGCCGCGAACGCCACGAGGAGGAGCCGCCCGATGAACGTGCACACCAGGCCAAAGGCCGGCAAGGCGACGAAGTCCGCGAAAGTCGCAGCGAAGGCCGCCGCGCCGGTCGGCTCGGAAGCGATCGCGCCGGATTGCTCGGGGCAGGACTTCTATGCCGTCGACCGCGGGCTGCAGCAGCTGCTGGCGCTCTATCTGCCGCCTGCGCTCCTCGCGCACATGGAGCCGCATTTCAAGCGGCTGGGTGTGCTGGCCGGCGGGCGGCTCGACGAGCTCGCCCGCGTCGCCGACCGGAACGGCCCGGTGCTGCACCCGCGCGACCGCGCAGGCCGCGACGAGGACTGGATCGAGTATCACCCCGCCTACCGCGAGATGGAGCGGATCGCCTTCGGCGACTTCCAGTTCCACGCCATGAGCCACCGCCCCGGCGTGCTGGGGCTCGATGCGCCCCTGCACCCGGTCGCCAAGTAC
>DASRDL010000252.1:0-11455 GCA_035652635.1 Hyphomicrobiaceae bacterium
GGCGGCCCCCGACGAGATCATGACCTGGCGCTGGACCATCGTGCCGAGGCGCCGCGGCCGCGCTCGCCTCGCCCTCATGGTCTCGGCCCAGACTGTCGGCCGCGACGGCTCGGCCGTTCAGGTCGCCTCGTCCGACCGCGCGATCGAGGTGAAGGTCGCCCCCAATCGCCTGCGCCGCGCCGCGCACCTTCTCGGCTGGGTCATCCTGCTCGGCGCCGGCATCGCCATCGGCCACCTCGGCCAGAAGTACCTGCTGATCGGCCTCGCCACCGCCAAGCGCGCGCTCGCGATGCTGGGCGGCTAGAGCACATTCCGACACCCCCTCGTCGGCGACGCGTCCTGCCGGCGACGCCTGATCGGTGTATCGGTCGCTCACAGCCCGTGCGCTGCCGCCAGGGCTGCAAGCTCCGCGCGGAGCTCGGCAATCCCGCGCCCCGACTGGGCGGAGGTTGCGAGCACGCGCGCAAAGGCCGCCGGGTGCAGGGCGAGATCGGCCGCGACCCCGGCCACCACGGTGTCCAGATGCGGCGGCTTGACCTTGTCCGCCTTGGTGAGCACGGCCTGGTAGGACACCGCCGCCTCGTCCATCAGCCGCATCAGGGCGAGGTCCGCGCTCTTGAGCCCATGGCGGGCATCGACGAGGAGGAGCACGCGCAGCAGGCTCGGGCGGCCGCGCAGGTAGTCGCGGACCAGGCGCGTCCAGGACTCGACCTTGTCCTTGGGCGCCTCGGCGAAGCCGTAGCCCGGCATGTCGACGAGGTAGAGGGCGAGGCCGGGTGCCTCGAAGAAGTTGAGCTCCTGCGTGCGGCCCGGCGTGTTGGAGGCGCGCGCCAGCCCGCGCCGGTTGACGAGTGCGTTGATGAGGCTCGACTTGCCGACATTGGAGCGGCCGGCGAAGGCGATCTCGCGCCGGTCGGCGGCAGGCAGCAGGTCGAGGCTCGGCACGCTCTTGACGAACTGCCAGGGCCGCGCGAACAGCGCCTCGCCGGCGGAGAGCTCATCGGGTGTGAAAGGGTCCATTCTCCCTGTCCCCCAAAGGCGTCGCAAAGCGGGGAGAGGGGAAGCCGCTCCCCTTACGAGCCCGGCTTGCCGCGCAGGATCTCGCGCGCCGCGGCGATGCGCGCGGCGATGGCGTGGTCGGAGCCGTTGAGGCCGCCCTGCCGGCGCTTGCGCGCCTCCTCGGCGAGCGCGGCGTCGATCTCCTTGTCGCTGGCATCGGGCTCGAGCCCCAGCGCGTCGAGGGCCTGCTCCCGCGTCATGAGCGGCTGCGAGGCTGCCGATGCGGCACCGGCCTCGCCGCTGCTCTTGATACCCTTGCCGTCGTCGGCGGCACCCACCTTGGGCAGTCTGCTCGAGACGCTCGAGGTGATCTGCCCCTTGAGCTTGCCGATGTCGACGCTTCTCGCCGCCGCCAGCCGCGCCTTCCACTTGTCGACGCCGAGGTTCTTCCACAGGTGCACCTCGGTATTGTTCTTGCGCATGATGTAGTACTGCTGGACGAGCGAGAGCACGTTGTTCCACGCCCAGTAGATGACGAGGCCCGACGGGAACGACGCCAGCATGAAAGTGAAGATCACCGGCATCCAGTTGAAGATCTTCTGCTGTACGGGATCCGGCTGCTGCGGGTTGAGCTGCATCTGCACCCACATGGTCACGCCCATGATGAGCGGCCACACGCCGACCTGCAGCATCTCCGGAACCTGGTAGGACAGGAGGCCGAACAGGTTGAAGAGCGAAGTAGGGTCGGGCGCGGACAGGTCCTTGATCCAGCCGAAGAACGGCGCCTGGCGCATGTCGATGGTGATGAACAGCACCTTGTAGAGCGCGAAGAACACCGGGATCTGCAGCACGATCGGCAGGCAGCCCGCCATCGGGTTGATCTTCTCGTTCTTGTAGAGCGCCATCAGCTCCTGCTGCTGCTTGACCCGATCGTCCTTGAAGCGGTCGCGGATCTTCTCCATCTCCGGCTGCAGCTTCTTCATCTTGGCCATCGACTCGTAGCTCTTGTTGGCCAGGGGGAAGAACGCGAGCTTCACGAGCACGGTGGTGGCGAGGATGGCCAGGCCGTAGTTGCCGAGCACATGGCTCAGCCAGTGCAGGAGCTGGAACAGCGGCTTGGTGATGAACCAGAACCATCCCCAGTCGATCAGCAGGTCGAAGTTCTTGGCACCCAGCTTCTCCTGATAGGCCTCGATGAGGCTCATCTGCTTGGCGCCGGCAAACAGGTTGCCCGTGACAGACGCCTTGCCGCCGGCGGGAACGGCGACGGGGCTCGTCATATAGTCGGCTTGGAAAAGGTCCCTGGCACCCTTGGTGCCGTTGAACCGCGCCTCATAGGGCAGCTTCTGGTCGGGCACCAGCGCCGCCGCCCAGTATTTGTCGGTGAAGCCGAGCCAGCCGCCGGTCTGCTTGTAGGTCCTGCTGCCGCCCGGTTTGAGCAGGTCGGCATAGCCGAAGCCGTTGCTCCAGCTCGACCCCTGCAGGCCCTCATTGCCCAGCACGCCGATGGGCCCCTCATGCAGGATGTAGTAGCCCGAAGTCGGGGGCGTGCCGTGGCGCGATATCAGGGCGAACGGATGCAGCACGACCTCGCTTCCGCTCGTGTTCTCCACTTCGTCGGTGACGGTGAAGAGGTAGTCGGCATCCACAGCGATCGTGCGGCGGAAGACGAGGCCCTGGCCGTTGTCCCAGCGCAGCGTCACGGGCGAGGCCGGCGTCAGAGTGCCGCCCTTCTCCACCTGCCAGACGGTATCGCGTCCGGGCAGCGGCACGCCGGCACCGCCGCCGGCAACCCAGCCGTATTCCGCGTAGTAGGGATGGGGCGCGCCCGACGGCGAAAACAGCACCACGTTGGGTGACTTGGGATCGACCGTCTCGCGATACTTGCTGAGCACGAGATCGTCGATGCGCCCGCCGGTCAGGGCGATCGAGCCGCGCAGGCTCGGTGTGTCGATGGCGACGCGCCGGCTGCCTGCCAGCGCCCCCTCGCGTGTCGCTGCCGGCAGGGTCGGGCCCGCGGAGGGCACGGCCGCTCCGGGCTGGGGTGCGGCGGCGGGCGGGGCTCCGGGCGTCGCCACGGGCGCTCCGGGCTGCACCTTGGGCTGGGTCTGCTCCTGCTGGGCGCGCTGCCGGCGCTCCTGCTCCTCCTTCATCTTCGGCCCGGCATAGAACATCTGCCAGACGAGCAGCACCGCCACCGACAACACGATGGCGAGGAGGAGGTTCTTCTGGCTGTCGGGGTCCTGTCGCATGGGCCTTGCAGCGCTTCCTGTCGCTTCTTCCAGTGGCGGCCTCTCGGCCCCGGCCTCACCGCCCTCGGATGGGCGCCTTGTGCTTGTGCACGCGTCCGAGGGCCTTCACGAGGTCGGCCTCCAGGGCGGCGAAGTCCGTCGTCAGCGCCGGGCGCCGCGCGATCACGACGTAGTCGAAATCACCGCGCGCATGGCCGGGCGCCACGCCGCCCACGGCGGCCTTGAGGCGCCGCCTGATGCGATTGCGCTCGACCGCCTTGCCGATCTGCCGCGTGACGGTGAAACCGAAGCGCGGTCCGGCGGGCAGCTGCGGCCCGCCCTCCCTGCCGCGCGCCTTGCCCTCGAGCACGAAGGCCGCCCCCGCCCATCGTGCACCCTTGCGAACCCTTTGAAATTCCGCCCGCTTTTTCAGCGTCATCACGTGCGGGCGGCTGCCTCCCGGTGCCTTCGCCTGAGCCATGCCCATGCGCCACCCATGCGATGCGGAGGGTTTCAGGCCGACAGGCGCTTGCGCCCCTTGGCCCGCCGCCGGGCTACCACCGCCCGTCCGCCGGTCGTTGCCATCCGCTTGCGGAAGCCGTGCCGGCGCTTGCGCACGAGCTTGCTCGGCTGGTAGGTGCGTTTCACGTCGGCTCTCCGTCGACTCGAGGCCACTGCGGGAGGAAGGCCAGCGTGGCTGCCGACTGCCCGCGAGCGTCGCGTCCGACGCAATCGGGGCCCGGGGCGGCCTCCCGTAAGTCGCCGCGCTTATAGGGTCGAGCCTAGCCCAAGTCAATCGCATGCGAGGCATCTGGAATAGCCGGCAAAAACCATCAAATCTTCTCGCTTTCCGTCACGTGTGCTTGACGGCGGCGCGAAATTCGGCCGGCTAGGCTTAAGTACGTATAGCCCGATTTGAGTCCGGAACTGGAGCAGGTCACGCCGGCCGCCGCCCCATGACAGAGAAGACGCCAGGGAACGGGGTGCCCGGCTGCCCCGCCGGGCGGCCGCCAGCGCCCGGCAAGTCGACGACACCGGGCGATGGAGGTCTGCGCGCGCCCCGATCGCGCAGGCTCAGGGCCTTGCGTCCCTTCACTCCGCTCATCGTCGTCTGTGCCATAATGGTTCTGTTGGTGGCCGCCGGCGCCTACCGGCAGGTCACGCTCGAGAACATGGTGCTGCTGCACGACCGCTTCCACCGCGTTCTCGCCGATCATCCGGTGGTCTCGGTGGCCGCCTACGTCGCCCTCTACATCTCCGCCGCCGCTCTCTCGCTGCCCGGCTGCCCGTTGGTGACGGCAGCGGGAGGATTGCTGTTCGGCTGGCTGGTGGGCGGCGTGGCCAGCGTGATCGGAGCGACCGTGGGCGCCACGGTATTGTTCCTGATTGCCCGGTCGGCGATCGGCGGCGCACTGGGCGAGCGCTCGGCCCCGTGGCTCACCAAGCTGCGCCGCGGCTTCAGGGAGGACGCGCTGAGCTACCTTCTTTTCCTGCGCCTGGTGCCGGCGTTTCCCTTCTGGTTCGTGAACGTGGCGCCGGCCATTCTCGGCGTGCCGCTGAGGACCTTCGTCATCGGCACATTCCTCGGCATCATCCCTGCCACCTTTGCCTTTGCCTCGGCGGGCGCCGGCCTCGAGAGCATCATACTGGCCGCCAAGGCCGAGTTCGCCCAATGTGTGGCGGAGAAGGGAAGAGACGCCTGCCGGCTTGCCGTCAACGCCGAGTCGCTCGTCACGCGCGAGCTTGTGTTGGCCCTCTTGCTTCTCGGCGTCGTCGCGCTCATTCCTGTCGCTCTCAGGAGATGGAGGACCAACCATGCAGCAGCCGAGTGACGGCGCAGTCGGCCTGGTGCGGCGCGACATCCACGGCGAGCGGACGGATGTGCGGCTGGCGGCCAGGAACGACGTGGTCCCGGTCACGGGCGGCGGCGAGATGCGCGTCGACCTGTGCGTCATCGGCGCCGGCTCGGGCGGGCTGTCGGTGGCGGCCGGCGCGGCCCAGCTCGGTGTTTCGGTGGCGCTGGTCGAGAAGCACAAGATGGGCGGCGACTGCCTCAACTGCGGCTGCGTCCCTTCCAAGGCGCTCATCGCCTCGGCGCGGCGGGCGCATCTGATCAGGACCTCCGCCGCCTTCGGCATCGTGCCGACGACGCCGACCGTGAGCTACAAGGGCGTGCACGATCACATCCACGACGTGATCGCCTCCATCGCCCCCAACGATTCGGCGGAGCGGTTCACCGGCCTCGGCGTCAAGGTGATCCACGCCGCGGCGCAGTTCATCAGCCGCGACACGGTGCTGGCCGGCGAGCACCGCATCAAGGCCCGCCGCTTCGTCATCGCCACCGGTTCCTCGCCCGCCGTGCCGCCCATCCCGGGGCTCGAGGCGGTGCCCTACTTCACCAACGAGACCATCTTCGACAACAAGCAGCAGCTCGATCATCTGATCGTCATCGGCGGAGGGCCGATCGGGCTCGAGCTGGCGCAGGCCTATCTGCGGCTCGGCAGCCGCGTGACCGTGCTCGAATCCATGAAGGCGCTGGGCAAGGACGACCCGGAGATGTCCGAGGTCGTGCTCGGGCGGCTGCGCGCGGAGGGGGTCGAGATCCGCGAGGGGGTCCTGATCGAGCGCATCACCGGCGGCACGCGCCTCATCGACGTGCACATCACCGAGGACGGCGCCCGGGACGTCGTTCAGGGCAGCCACGTGCTGGTGGCCGCGGGGCGCGTGCCCAACATCTCCGGCCTCAACCTGGAGGCCGCCAACATCAGGTACGATCAGCGCGGCATCAAGGTCGGCAAGGGCCTCGTCACCTCCAACTCGCGCGTGTTCGCCATCGGCGACGTGGCCGGCGGCCCCCAGTTCACCCATGTCGCGAGCATGCATGCCGCCGTCGTTCTGCGCCGGGCGCTGTTCCGCCAGCCCGCCACCGTGAACCCCGACATCATCCCCTGGGTGACGTTCACCGATCCGGAGATGGCGCAGGTCGGCCTGACCGAGGACATGGCCCGCAAGCGCAGCGGGCGCGTCAACGTGTATCGCTGGCCCTACAGCGAGAACGACCGCGCCCACGCCGAGCGCGCGACCGACGGCTTCATCAAGGTCGTCACCGATCCCAAGGGCCGGATCCTGGGCGCCAGCGTCGTCGGCGAGCATGCCGGCGAGCTGATCCAGATGTGGTCGCTCGCCATCTCCCAGGGCCTGGGGATCAAGGCCATGACGCAATGGATTTCACCCTATCCGACGTTTTCCGAGATCAACAAGCGCGCGGCACACGGCTATTATGCAGCCGCGGCTGCCAACCCCTTGGTGCGCAAGGTGGTTGGCTGGCTGGCGAAGCTCGGATGAGCCGTCGTGCGGCAGACGGGATTGCGGCGTGGCACGCGACAGCATCGGTGAAGCTCTGGCCTGGTCGGGCAGACTGTGGGCGCGCCTGGCAAGGCTGCGCTCGGGCCTGGCCTTTGCGTCCTGGGCCCGCGGGCTCAGCCTGTCCGCCAAGCTGCTGGCCTTGACCGTCACCTTCGTGATGCTGGCGGAGGTGCTCATCTTCGTCCCCTCCGTCGCCAACTTCCGCATCACCTGGCTCAACGACCGGCTGACTGCCGCGCAGCTGGCGGCGCTGGCGGCCGATGCGGTGCCGGGGGGAGAGCTGCCCGATCCGCTTCGCGCCGAGCTCTTGCGCACCGCCAAGGTGCGCGCGGTGGCACTCAAGCGCAGCAACGAGCGCCGCCTGGTGCTGTCGCCCGACCCCGCTTCGCCGATCGACGACACTTACGACTTCCGTGCCAGCGCGCGCGAGCGCGGCATCGGCAACGAGCTCGTCCTGCGCCTCAAGCTGATCTGGGACGCGCTGAACGTGTTCTGGGCGAAGGAAGACCGGGTCATCCGCGTCATCGGGGAGCCGGGCATGGGAGCCGGCGACTTCATCGAGGTGGTGCTGCCGGAGGCCCCGCTCAAAGAGGCGATGATCCGCTACGGGCTCAACGTGCTCGGCCTCTCGGTCATCATCTCGGCGATCACGGCGGCGCTCGTCTACTTCGCGCTCAACGGCCTCCTGGTGCAGCCGATGATGCGCATCGCCCGCAACATGCTGCACTTCTCCCAGAGGCCGGAGGACGCGAGCCGCATCATCGTGCCCTCCCCGCGCCGCGACGAGATCGGCACGGCCGAGCGCGAGCTCGCCCACATGCAGGCCGAGCTGACCCAGACCCTGCAGCAGAAGAGCCGCCTGGCCGCGCTCGGGCTCGCCGTGAGCAAGATCAACCACGACCTGCGCAACATGCTGGCCAGCGCCCAGCTGATCTCCGACCGCCTCAGCAGCCTCTCCGATCCCGCCGTGCAGCGCTTCGCGCCCAAGCTCATCGCCTCCCTCGATCGGGCCATCAACCTGGCCGACAGCACGCTCAAGTTCGGCCGCGCCGAGGAGGCATCACCGCGCCGCGAGATGATGCCGCTGCGGCCCCTGGTGGAGGAGGTCGGCGACGGCCTGGGCCTGCCGCGCGAGGGGATGGTCGATTGGACGGTCGATATCGGCTTGGACCTGAACGTGGATGCCGACCGCGACCAGCTGTTCCGCGTGTTGAGCAATCTCACCCGCAACGCGCTCCAGGCCATCGAGCAGCAGGAGGGGGCGCGCGGGCACATCCGCGTCGTGGCCCAGCGCCGCGAGGGCCGCGTCATCATCGAGGTCAGCGACGACGGCCCGGGTGTGCCGGAGAAGGCGCGCGCGCATCTCTTCCAGGCCTTCCAGGGCTCGGCGCGCAAGGGCGGCACCGGGCTCGGCCTCGCCGTCGCCCACGAGCTGGTGACGGCCCACGGCGGCACCATCCGCCTGCGCGACTCCGCCAAGGGCGCCACGTTCGAGATCGAGATCCCCGACCGCGCCGGACAGGGTGCGTGAGGCCGGGAGTCGCCGCCATCAGGGCTGTGCGTGCCGGTCGGCGCGCTCCTCCGGCGGCTTCAGATGGCGGAACTGGACGAGGAGCAGCACGTCGTAGACGATCTTGAGGAGCCCGCAGACGACGAGCGGCATCGCCTTGAACGACACGGCAAAGAGGGCGCCCGCGAGCGCCGGGCTCACGGCCGCGGCGAGGCTGCGCGGGACGGACGTGATGCTCGCGGCCGCCGCCCGCTCGGCCTCGGTCACCACCGCCATCACGTAGGACGAGCGCGTCGGCACGTCCATCTGCGAGAGGGCCGCGCGCACGAGCAGCAGGGCGAGGGCGGTCGCGAGGGTCGGCGCAACCGCCGCCAGTATCAGGCACAGGTTCGAGGGGATGTGCGTCAACACCATGGTGTTGACGAGGCCGATATGCCGCGACAGCCACGCCGCCACCGGGAAGGAGAAGGCGGCGAGCACGCCCGACCAGAAGAAGAATGCTCCGGCCGCCGACAGCGACAGATCGAACCGCTCGAACAGCCATAACGCCAGCAGCGACTGGACGACGAAACCGCCGGCGAAGGCATCGAGGCTGAAGAGGGCCGCGAGCCTGTAGACGGTGCGGCGCGAGGGTCCGAGCGCGGCCGTGGCACTTGCTTCGGCCGGCGGCGGCCGCGGCGGAATGCGCGCATAGGCCAGCCCGCCGGCCAGCCCGAGCGCCGCATAGACGACGAACATCGCCCTGATGGCATCGAGGCGGGCGAGGCCCAAGCCGGACAAGAGGTCGGGCGCCGCCGCGGCAAGAGCACCGCACGCTCCGGCCAGCGCGCCGACGAGGCCGTAGCGCGCGAACATCCGCGTGCGCTCGGCGTCGGCCACCTCGCGGCTCAGCACGGCATGCTCGAGCGGCACGAACACGCTGACGCTGCCGGCCGACGGATTGACCGTGCCGGCGAAGGCAACCACGGCCAGGAGGGCGAAATCGTGCACCGCGGTGAAGGCGACGCCGGTGGCGATCATCACGCCGGCGGCGGCGATGAGCAGCTGGCGGTGGTCGTAGCGCGCCCCGAGCACCCCGATGCCGAGGGTGAGAGCGGCAGAGCCGAGCAGCGCCGCGGTGGCGATCACACCCACCTGCAACGGCGAGAAGCCGAGCGCGAGCAGGTACACCGGCAGAAGGACCGCAACGAAGCCGTCGGCAAAGTCGCGCAAGGCGCGGGCCAGATATATCCACGTCACAGCCCGTGCGATCCGGCCCTCATCCTCGCTCCGCGACCCGCTCGTGGCCTCCGTGTGCGATGTCATTTCCTTGCCCTCGCCCCGATGCCGCCGGCCTCCTGCCTATCGTAGTGTGCCGCCGCGGTTCGCGCTCTGTCCGAGCGGGTCCGGCGCCTCCATAGTCGCCTGCCGATGCGGAGCGCCCCACGCCGTCAGGTCCCCGTAGGGGGCGGCGGGCAACAAGAGCCTCCCGCGGGGCGGCGCGCGGAGCATCGCGGGCGCATCATGCACGCCAGAACGGCTTGGCCGCCTCGCGCAGGGCCTGCGCGCGAGTGAGGCCGATATCCGCCAGCAGGTGCCCTTCCTCCGCAAGCTCGCGCAGCGCCCTGCGCTGGGTGCTGCGGAGGAGCCACAGGCGCAAGGTGCGCGTTGCCAGCCTGAAGGGTGATGAAAGCCGCTCAGGCACAAGCCCCGCGCGGGCGGATTGCACCGGAGCGCCGATCGATGGTCGTCGCGACATTGAGCGGCTCCCGAACAGGCGCCGCACGCCCCGGGCGCCGGCTGGAGGAGCACACCAATAGGAGCAGGTGGCGATTGCCCGCAAAGCATTGTTTCTCTAGCCTGCCCCAGTTTTTCTCATGAAGAGCCCCCCGATGCCGCGCCGGCTTCCTCCGCTCAATGCGCTCAGGGCCTTCGAGGCGGCCGCGCGCCACGAGAGCTTCACGCGCGCCGCCGAGGAGCTGTGCGTGACGCAGGGCGCCGTCAGCCATCAGGTCAAGGCCCTGGAGCTGGAGCTCGGCGTCAAGCTCTTCAATCGCGAGCGCCAGCGGCTCGTCATCACCGAGGCGGGCCGCGAGTACCTGACCACGCTGAGGGACGCCTTCGATCGCATCGCGCTCGGCACCGAGCGCCTGCTCCAGCGCCAGAGCTCCGGCGTCCTCACGGTGAGCACATCGCCCGATTTCGCCGCCAAGTGGCTCGTCAGCCGGCTCGGCCGCTTCGCCGAGGAGCATCCCACCATCGACCTGCGCGTGTCGGCGACGCTGCACCATGTGGACTTCGCGCGCGAGGATGTGGACCTCGCAGTGCGCCACGGCGACGGCGACTGGCCGGGGCTCGACGTGGTGCGGTTGAGCGCGGAGCACCTGTTCCCGGTATGCAGCCCCAAGCTGCTGGCCAGCCGCGGCCGCCCGACCAGGCCGGCCGATGCGCTCAAGTTCCCGCTCATCCACGTCGACGACCGCAAGGACTGGGCGCGGTGGCTGGACGCGGCCGGCGTGCACGGGGCCGAGCTCTCGCACGGTCCCGTGCTCAATCGGGCCAGCATGGCGATCGATGCGGCCATCGACGGCCAGGGCATCGCCCTTGCCCGCACCACGCTCGCCGCCGCCGACCTCATCAGCGGCCGGCTCGTTCGGCCGTTCGCGCACGAGCTGCGCCTCGCCAAGACCTATTGGATCATCTGCCCGAAGGCGACCGCCATGCTGCCCAAGATCGTCACCTTCCGCGATTGGCTGCTGGCCGAGGCCGCAAGCGACAGGCGGCGGCTCGAGAAGCCCGGCGGCGGTCGCCGCGGCCACGTGCGGGGCTGACCGGCGCTCACGCACACGGCCTCGAGAAGGCGTCGAGAAACTGGCCATCGGCCGCGCGCCCTCTAAACTCGGCGTGCCAGAGCTGATTCGCGCATCCTCGGCCGGGGACCAGCCATGTCCCAAGTCGCGACCCAAGTCTTCGATCTCGCCATCATCGGCGGCGGCATCAACGGCTGCGGCATCGCCCGTGACGCCGCCGGGCGCGGCCTGTCCGTGTTCCTGTGCGAGATGGGCGATCTCGGGCAGGGCACCTCCTCTCGTTCCACCAAGCTGATCCACGGCGGCCTGCGCTACCTCGAGCAGTACGACTTCCGCCTGGTGCGCGAGGCGCTCGCCGAGCGCGAGGTGCTGTGGGGCATTGCCCCGCACATCATCCGGCCGCTGCGCTTCGTGCTGCCGCACCAGGCGGGCCTGCGGCCGGCCTGGATGCTGCGTGCCGGCCTCTTCCTCTACGACCACCTGGGCGGACGGCGGCGCCTGCCCGGCACCCGCCGCGTCGACCTTGCCAGCGATGCCGCCGGCGCCCCGCTCAGAGGCGA
>DASRDL010000253.1:0-2764 GCA_035652635.1 Hyphomicrobiaceae bacterium
GCCTTCGGCATCGTCGGCTACGTCATGCGCCGCCTCGAGATGCCGCTCGCGCCGCTGGTGCTGGGCTTCCTGCTCGGGCCCCTGTTCGAGCAGTCGCTGCGCCAGTCGATCGCCATGCAGGGCACGCCGGCCATCTTCTTCACGCGGCCCATTCCTCTTGCGCTCATCATCGGCGCCGTGTTGGTGTTGGCCGCGACCACCTGGCTGAGGCAGCGCTCGCGTGCCGTGCAGGGGCTGATCCAGGACAGCACCAATGAGACCTGAGCGCGCAGGCCGGCGCCAATCCCACACGACCAGATGCTGACGGAGGAAACCATGCGACTTTTCTCGTGCCTTGCCCTGGCGGTGCTCGCGCTCGTAAGTCCATCAGGCGCGGGCGCCCAGGGCAAATACCCCACCAAGCCGATCGAGATCATCGTGCCGTTCGCGGCCGGCGCCTCCACCGACGCCAGCGCGCGCGTCATCGCTCAGGTGCTGGAGACGCGCTGGGGCGTGCCGGTCAAGGTCGTCAACAAGCCCGGCGGCAACACCGTGCCGGCCGTCACCGAGGTGATGGCGGCGCGACCCGACGGCACGTCCTTCCTGATGGACAACATCGCCTCGAGCGCCATGCTCGATACCGTCGTCAAGAACCTGCCCTACAGCGTGTTCGACCGCACCTTCGTGGCGATGACCTCCTACACGCCGCTGATGTTCATCGTCCACCCCGACTCGCCCTTCAAGACGCTCAAGGACGCCGTGGACGCGCTGAAGAGCGATACGGCGAACTTCACCTGGACCTCGCTCGGCGGCGTCGGCGGCCAGGACCTGGCGTTCCGCCAGTTCTTCGCCGCGACCGGTGTCGACATCTCCAAGGCGCGCGCCATCGCCCTCAAGGGCGGCTCGGAGGCAGTGACGCTGACGGCCGGCGGTCACGTGCGCCTGGGCACCGGCACCTGGAGCGCGGTCGCCGCGCCCTATAGCGCTGGTAAGCTGCGCGTGCTGGCGGTCTGCGGCGATATCCGCTGGCCGGGCCTGCCGGACACGCCGACCACCAAGGAGGCGGGGCTGCCGGACGTCGATGCGCAATACTGGATCGGCGTTTCCGGGCCGCCCAAGCTGCCTGCCGAAGTCGTCGCCACGTGGAACGCGGCGCTCAAGGAGCTGCTGGCCGACAAGGGCGTGCAGGAGAAGCTGCTCAACGCCGGCGTCCTCACATCCTACCTCGATGCCGAGGGCATGCGCGCCAAGGTCGAGAAGGATCGCAAGGCCATCAAGACGCTCTTTCCCGGCTGAGCCGTCCCTGACGGGTTGAGGGTCGTCGGCGATGCCGGCGCGGCACCTAGGCGCGCTGCGCGTGTGCCGCTGCGGCCATCGCCGCCCGCGACTGGCGCGCGGGAGCTTGCGCGGCCTGTCGGCCGGCGATGCGGCCCGATACGAACGCCCACCCCAGATGGTGGCCGTGCCCATTGAGCAGGACGCCGCCCTGTCCGACCGACCCGGCAGCGTAGAGGCCGGGTATCGGCCGCCCGTCGGCTCCCGTCACCTCGAGGTTCTCGGTGACGCGCAGGCCGCCGTCGGTGAAGACGACGTAGGGCTTGATGGGGCCGAGCGCGATGAAGGGCGGTTGCGTGAGGCCGCTGCGGCCGGCGCTCGCCGCGGCGGCATTGCTGGCGGCCACCGTCGCGCCGAGGTCGGGTGCCGGCACGCCGATCCGTCCAGCCAGGCCCTCGAGCGTATCGGCCTCGTGGAAGATGTCGCGGCGGTTGCGTCGGTAGTCGGCAATGTAAGCGTACGCCACGCCGGGAGCAGTCGACACGAAGTTCGGCCAGCGCGAGAAGGTTTGGGCGATGGCGCCGTCGAGGACGGCGAAGGCGACGGCGTCCGGCTGGTCCGGCAATGCCTCCTGCGGGCTCGCGAGCTCGTCCGTGAAGCGCTTGCCGCGCACATTCACCAGGATGGCGCCGTGTCGGTAGAGGTTGGCCTCGACCCCGAGTGCAGTGGTGACGAAACCCATCAGGATCGGACGCAGGAGCGGGCCGGGCAGCCACTCGGCGGCGATCTTGGCGGCGCGGCCGATGACGCGCCACGGCGGCAGCCGCCGCAGCAGGCTCGGCCGTTGCGGCGGCACGAAGCGCAGCCGCGGCCCGTGCACGATGTCGCCGTTGACGATCTGCGCGCCGAGCGCAAGCGCGAGCTTGTGACCGTCGCCCGTGCTCGCCGCGTTGACCGGCTCGGTCTTGGCCGCTGCGGGAGAGGCCAGCTCGGCCTTCATCCCGTGATCGGCGCTGAAATCGCCGGTGGCGAGCACCACGGCCCGGCCGGCCCTCAGCATCGTGCTTGCGCCGTCGCCCGTCCGCGCCTCGACGCCGCACACGCGCCCGTCCTCCGTGAGCAGCCTCACCGCGCGCAGGCCGAGGCGGATATCGACCCCGAGGCGGCGGCAATGGCGGCCGAGCACGGCGGGAAAGGCCCGCGAGTTGGGCAGAACGTTGTGCATGCGCGGGTGGCGGTGCGGCGGCTCGGGGTGGGGACCGGCGAACACGAGGCCGGTCGCGAGCAGCCACTCGAACATCGCCGGCGACTCTTCCGCCAGGATGCGCCGCAGCGCGAGATTGTCGCGGTTCGATTGGCCGCCGGCCAGCAGGCCCAGGTCCTCGAAATGCTGCTGCGGGCTGTCGTCGATGCCGGCGCGACGCTGGTGCGGCGTGCCCGTCGCCGTCACCGAGCCGACCGACCAGGCGGTGGTGCCGCCGAGCGCCGCGGCCTTCTCGATCAGGATCAC
>DASRDL010000254.1:0-3665 GCA_035652635.1 Hyphomicrobiaceae bacterium
GGCCGCAGCGCTGTCGGCCTCACTCGCCGAACCGGTAGGTGACGCCCAGCATGATCTGGGGCGTCCACAGGTAGGTCTTGAGCTGCCCCCCGGCCTCGAGCTCGGTGGCGAGGTGCGAGTAGCTGATCTTGGCCTCGGTGAAGATGGACCACGAGCCGGCCACGCGGAAGTCGAGCCCGACGAGCGCCTGTGCCGCGCCGCCCGCGAACTGATACTCTCCCGTCCAATCCGGCGGGTAGGGCGGCCTCAGTCGAACCTCCACGTGCGGCACGGCGATGCCGCCACCGATGCCGACATAGGGCGTCAGCCGGTCGTCCATCCACGGCGCGAACCGGTACATGACGTTGAGCATGAGCAGGTTGTTGCCGTTCGTGAACTCCAGTCGCTTGTAGACGGGGTCGGTGGCGAAATCGATGTCGGCGCGAGCCTTCGAATGCATGTAGTCGATGCCGAGCCCCCAGCTCGAGCTGCGGTTGAGCCACCAGATGCCCCTGATGCCCCAATAGGGCGGCATCTCGAACGACACCCCCTCCCAGTCCACGGTGCGCACGTCGCTGAGGGCGCCGTTGTGCAGCTCTACCCGGCTGCTGAGGGAGGTATTGGCCCCGCCGTAGAGGCCGATCTCGAACTCGGCCCGCGCAGGATCTGCGCCCGCGAGCGTCAAGATCATCCCGGCCGCAGCCGCTGTGAGCCCAGCCAGCAGACGCCATCTCAGTCCAACCACCGCCTTCGCCATCGTCCCCCACCCAGTCGAGCATACCCCTGGTGCGCGCAGCGCCGACTCCTTCATTTACAACAGCTTTCCGGGCTCGGGCCATTGCCCTTTGCGGCCGGACGACAAACGTGTCCTGCAAGCAACATCTCTAATCGCGCTGGCGGCCGGACCGGGGGTGGACTCAGGCGGCGAAGCGGCGGTGCAGCGTATCGGGCCAGTGGGCTGTGAGGTAGCGGTAGACCCAGTTGCGGCGCGCCTTGAGGCGCTGGTAGCTGGATTTCAGATCGAGCACCAGGGTGATGCGCCGGCTGCGGCAGTTGAGCTCGCCGTGCTCGTGGGTCGCCACCGGCAGGAAGCCCATGACGCGGGTATGGAAGCCGAGCGGGCTGTGGGGATCGTCCTCGAACACGTCGGTGATGATGTGCGTATAGCCCCGCGTCACCATCGCCTCGGCGGCTGCGCGCATCAGCGCGGCGGCGAGCAGCACGTTGCCGCGATGCTCCGCCAGCACGGCGAAGCGGCCGACCTCGGCGATGCGGCAGCGGCTCAGGAGGCCCTCGATGTCGACGGGGGCCTCGATGAGCTTCAGGCCGTAGCTCGCGTATTGACGGATGGGCGGATCGTAGAGGGTGCGCAGCACCCCCATGGGCTGCCCGTCCAGCCGCACGACGAACCAGGCCACGTCCGCGCGCTCCAGGTCGGACGACGGGAACTGACGCTCCGGATCGGCGATCCACCCCTTCTCCCTCTGGTAGGTGGCGCCGAGGACCGCGAGGGCGGCACTGCGCCCGGTCTCGTCAGCGATGCGCTCCGCCGCGATGCGGGTTTCGTCAATCATGGTTGACCTCCTTCGTGGCCTCGCTCCAAGCCTTGCCCGAGAGCCGCGCGATCTCCGCCATGATGACGGAATGCCATGCGCCCACGGCGCGCATGCCGGCGGGTTCCTGCCGCGGCCCGGGCGGTACGAGCGGTGCGCCGATGTGCAGCTCCATGGGCGCGCGCCCCGAAATCGGCAGGCCCTTGTCGGAGCCGGGAAAGCGGATGCCCATCGGCACCACCGGCACCCCGGTCTCCAGCGACAGGCGGGCAGCACCGCGCCGGCCGCGCAGCAGCCGCGTCGGATCGCGGTTGATCCGGCCCTCCGGAAAGACGCCGATCGAGCGGCCGCCCAGCAGATGCGCCCTCGCGCGCTCGATGGTGGGCAGGGAATGCTCGTAGAGAGGCTTGAGCGCGTTGAGGAAGCGCGGCTTCGCCGGCTTGCGCGTGACGGTGACGACCTGTGCGCGCGCATAGAGGAAGCCGACGCCGGGAATGAGCCGGAAATTCCAGTCGGCCAGGAAGTGCACGATGCGGCCGCCGCGGTGGAGCAGGAGCAGCGCCGGCACCATCACCGACTCGCGCCGCGTGCTGTGGTTGGCGGCGAGGATGAAGGGGTCGAGGCCGGCGCGGATGTGCTGCAGGCCGTGGATCGCCACCACGTGCCGGCTGGCGAGCAGGGCGAGCGCGCGCAGCACCAGCCGGTCACCCAGGCCCAGGTGGGGAAGCTCGCAGCCGACGATGCGACTCGGCGCGGGGCTCCACCACGTGAGCGGGCCGGCTCCGGCGGTCACCGGCTGGGCGAGGTCGGAAACGCGCATGCCGAGCGGCCCTCGGGAGCTCTGGTGGCGAAACGCTCGACTCACTTTCTTGGCGCGACATCCATCTCCCGGCCACGCTGCAGCATGATGATGATCGCGTTACACTCTCGTGAAAAGCAGATGCGCCGGAGGCCGTGTCAGCGGCAACGAGACAGCGTGCCGGCTTTCATGCGATTGTCACTCGGGGGGCAAGGCCGTCGGACGCACGGCCGTTCTGCGGCCGCACTTGCGGACCTGGCTCGACATGACGCATGCGAAAGACAGCGCCGTTTGCCGCTCCTGCGGCGCCTGCTGTGCCACCGAGCGCGATTGGCCGCGCTTCACGACCGAGGAGGAGAGCGAGCTCGAGCTGATCCCGCCGGCATACGCCGACCATGCGCGCGGGCGCATGCGCTGCTACGGCGACCGCTGCGCGGCGCTCGCGGGTGAAGTGGGCATCGCCACTTCCTGCCGCGTCTACGAGGTGCGGCCCGAGGTGTGCCGCGCCTGTGAGCCGGGCGACGACGCGTGCAGCCTGGCGCGCCGCCACTGGGGCCTGCCGCCCCTTCACCTGCCCGGCTGAATGCCGCCGTTCACGCGCGTCACCCTGATTGCGTCGTCGATGCGGTCGCTCGGGTGCAGAACGACGGTGTCGCCCTCGCCGAGCCCGCGCAGCACCTCGGCGTAGCTGGCGTTGCGCTGCCCGATCTCGACGGGGGTCAGGCGCGCGCGGCCGTCGCTGACGGTGAACACGGCCCACTCGTCGCCCTTGCGGAACAGCGCGCTGATCGGCACGCGCAGCGCGTCGAGCTTCTCGTAGACCTGGATCCTGACCACCACGCGGTACTCGTGCCCGAGCCTGTCCGTCTCTTCGGTTCCGCGCTCCGGCATGAGCACGACGCGCACCCTCTGCTCCTCGATGCCGAGCGCCGAGACCTTGGTGAAGCCGGCGGGCTCCACGCGGATCACCTTGGCGGCGAGCGGCGGCCCGCCCCAGCCCTCGACCATGGCCTTGGCGCCTTCGCGCACCTTGACCGCGTCGACCGAGAGGTACTCGACCACGATCTCGAGGTTGTCGGTGTCGCCGATCTCGACCAGCGGCGTGCCGGCGACGACCACCCGCTCGCTCTCCTGGATGAGCCGCAGCACCCGTCCGCTCACGGGAGCCCGGGCGGTCACGCAGCAGCCGACCGGCACCTCGCCCCTCCACGCCTCCTCGGGAGCCGTCGTGCGCGCCTGTGCGCTCTCCAGCTCGCGCTTGCGCACCTCCAGGCCCGCCTTGGCCCGCGCCAGCGCCGCCGTGCGCGTGTCGACGTCGATCTGCGCCCGCTCCA
>DASRDL010000255.1:0-16844 GCA_035652635.1 Hyphomicrobiaceae bacterium
GCTGTCGCCGTTGGCGGTGGTGGCCGGGCTCGTGGTGGTGTGCTGCCAGCTGGTGTCGGCCGAGCCGACGATCGACGGCCGGTAGCCCGACAGCGCGCGCGGCACCTCCTCGTCGGTGGCGCGCTGCGTGGCGCGCGCCGCATCGAGCCGCGGATTGAACTGATACGCCGCCCCCAGCGCCTGCGTGAGCGTCTCGGCACCGGCTCCCGTGTGAACGGCGAGCACACAAACCAGCGCACCAAGCGGCGCGAGCCACGCGCGCGGGCCAGGGACGCAGACGCGCCAAATCGGCCTTGCCCCCACCTGTTGCCCTCCTACCGCTTCCGAAGTACGGACGCACCGCAACAGGTACAAGACGGGCCACGTCTAACCGGGCCATCCCCCGAGACTCACATGGCCGCGATTCGGTATCTCATCCACCCCGCGCGACGTCAAGCGCAGGGCCTCGCGGGTTAACATTTTCCAGAAGGCCGAGGCGTTCCTGCGACCACTCCCACCGTGCCCAAAAAGGCGTAGCGGACGAGGCGACTAGGATGCTTTCGGCCGAACGCTCCCTGCCAAGACGCATGAGGGGCGGCCTCAGCCCGTTAAGCATTCTCCCTCAATTCGCATGCAACTTGGCAACAAAGCGTTAGCCTTTCCCAAGCGTTACGCCCGATTGGGGGCGCGGGGTCGAGAGCGACACGGGGAAGGCCTTGAGCAATCAAGCAACAGCTGCAGGTGGCATGCAGAACGGCATGCGCGGCGTCCGGCTGGCGGCGGCGGGGCCGGCGGTGCTGCGCGAGCACAGAGACACGGAGGCCGCACCCTCCCGCGGCCGCATCGCCGTCATCGACGAGCGCGTGCTGACGCGCGACCTCCTCAAGCGAGGGCTGGAGATGGTGGGCGACATGGAGGTCGTCACCGCCGCCAGCGTCGAGGACTGGCTGTGCCAAGCCAAGGAGCTGCCGGCGACGCTCGTCGTCTTGTGCCTGCCCTCGGGCAAGCCGCTGCCCGACACGCAGAAGAAGCTGGCGCTGCTGCGTCAGTCGCCCCGCAGCGCCCCGGTGGTCGTGATGGCCGACCCCAGCGACGACGTCGAGCTCATCGCCTGGATGCTCGACCAGGGCGCGCGCGGTTACATCGCCACCGACCTGCCCCTCGACGTCGCCTTCCAGGCCATGCGGCTGGTGAGCGCCGGCGGGGCCTACGTGCCGGCCGGCTGCGTGCAGCGCGCCCGCAGGCAGCTGGGCGCGCCGGCGCCGAAGCCCGACCCCATCAGCCAGATGTTCACCGCCCGCCAGGCCGCCGTCGTCGAGGCATTGAGGCGCGGCAAGGCCAACAAGACGATCGCCTACGAGCTCAACATGCACGAGAGCACCGTGAAGGTGCACGTACGCAACATCATGAAGAAGCTCAAGGCCCGCAACCGCACCGAAGTCGCCTACATGACGAACGACCTGCTCAAATCCGATCAGCCCGGCTGACGGCCGACTTGGACGGATTGCGACGTGAAGGGATTTTTGACGCACGCACGACGCGACCGTGCACGGGAGGGGAAGGCGCCCGGCAACTCGCAGTGAACGGGGCCGATTTGCCGATGCGGCTACGCCGTTTGCTCACCTTGCGAGGGCGAACCGAGCCCCCAGAGTGTGAAGACGTGGAACTGGACCGGGAAGCAGTGGGGTAGGGGTGTCCGCGAACCTACAGGCAGGCAGCATCGTTTCGGTGCCGGTCGAGGTCGAGGGGTGCCCGGCCGACCTCGTGTCGGCCGACGGACTGACGCCGTCGCTGCGCCCGCCGCTGTGGTCGCCCGGCCAGCTCCTGCGCCTCAGACTTCCGGCGCGGCACAGCCGGCCAGCCGCCGACGCGCCCCTGCGCGGTGCCACAGGCGGGCGCCTCAAGCGCCTGATGGACCTGTCCATCGCGCTCACCACGCTCCTGCTGCTGGCGCCGCTCCTCGGGCTCGCCGCCCTCGCCATCCGCCTCACCCTCGGCGGCCCGGTGCTCTATAGACAGCTGCGCGTCGGTCTCGGCGGCCGCACCTTCCTCTGCTACAAGTTCCGCACCATGGTGCTCGATGCGGACGAGGTCCTGCGCCGCCACCTGGAAAGCAATCCCGAAGCCGAGGCCGAGTGGCTCGCGACGCAGAAGCTCAAGAACGATCCCCGCGTCACGCCGCTCGGGCACCTGCTGCGCAAGTCGAGCATCGACGAGCTGCCGCAGCTCCTCAACGTGCTGCGCGGCGACATGAGCTGCGTCGGCCCACGCCCAATCGTGGTGAGCGAGATCGAACGATACGGCGCCTATGCGCACGAGTACATGTCGGCACGTCCGGGCCTGACGGGGCTGTGGCAGGTGAGCGGCCGCAATCGGCTCCCCTACCGCGACCGCGTGGCACTCGACCGCGTCTACGTGCGCCGCTGGTCGCTGGGGCTCGACCTCGTGATTCTGTTGCGCACCATTCCGGCGGTGATGCGCGCGGACGAGACGTCCTGAGCCGGCCCGCACGGCGGCGCAGAACGGCTGCGACCCGTCACGTGGCCTTGCGCCCGCGCTCCGCCGCCCAGCGGCGGCGCAGCTGCCGGCCGACATGAGCGAGCGCCAGGCCGGCAACATAGGAGACCTGCAACAGGCCGATCAGACCGCCGACCTTCAGCACCCCCTCGAGCAACGGCCATTCCTCGAGGCTCCAGATCACGGCGGCGACGGCAGCCAGGAGAAACGACGCCGCAACGAGAGCCGGGACCTTGAAAAGCAGGGCCAAGCCGAAGCCGGCGAGGGCGACGAGAGCCACCGCGGCTGACATCATCCCCCTCTCCGTTGCGAACCCGACCGGTGTTCGATCATGCGATCACAACGGGCCTTACAAGACAACCGTGAGGTTGTCCATGCCCGCCGGACGCCGGCAGCCGCGGGCCGCATTAACACAAGCCGGCAAGGGAAATTGACGGGGCCCGCCGGCCGACACCATATCGGCTGCGCGTCGGCGAAAAGCGGCAGACGACAGGGCCGGCAGTTGCGCTCCCGCGTGTCCGGCAGCGAAGCTCAAGGCGGTCGCATGTCCAGGTTGCCCCTCGCGCGCTCTGTTCTTCGCAGCCCCTGGATGGCAGCGCTCGCGCTGGCAGGTTGCCTTCTGGCGCCCGGCAGCACGTCCACGCAAGCGGTCGAATCGGCCGGCGCGCCGGCTGCCGTCCCCACCGTCTTTCCCCTGTCGATCCAGCCGGGCCGGCGCTACCTGCAGGATGCTGCCGGCAAGCCCTTCCTCCTCCACGGCGACACCGCCTGGTCGCTGATCGCCCAGCTCAGGCGCGAGGAGGCCGAGACCTATCTGGAGGACCGGCGCCGCCGCGGCTTCAACACCATCCTGGTCAACCTGCTGGAGCACAAATTCGCGAGCCGTGCGCCGGCCAACGCCTACGGCGAGCGGCCCTTCCTCGACGCTGGCGACTTTGCCGCCCCGAACGAGGCCTACTTCGCACACGCCGACTGGGTGCTGCGGCGTGCCGCCGAGAAGGGCATGCTCGTGCTGCTGGCGCCGGCCTACCTCGGCTACGGCGGCGGCAACGAGGGCTGGTACGCCGAGATGACGGCTGCGGGACCGACCAAGCTGCGCGCCTACGGCGAGTACGTCGGGCGGCGCTATCGCGAGTTCACCAACATCCTGTGGGTGCACGCCGGCGACTTCGACCCGCCGCGCAAGGACCTGGTGCGCGCCGTCGCCGACGGCATCCGAGCGATCGACCAGCACGCGCTCCACACCGCCCACCCCGCGCCGGAGACCGTCGCGCTCGACTACTGGGCAGGCGAGCCCTGGTTGCGGCTCGGCAATGTCTACACCTACAAGCCCGTCTACGTCGCAGCCCTCGCCCACTACGCGCGCCCGGAGCGCCTGCCGTTCATCCTGCTCGAGAGCGCCTACGAGAACGAGCACGGCGCCGGCGAGCTGCGCCTGCGCATCCAGGCCTACCAGGCGCTGCTCTCCGGCGCGGCCGGCCAAGTCTACGGCAACAACCCGATCTGGCGCTTCGACGGCCCCGCCCTGCACAAGGCGCCGATGTCCTGGCGGCAAGCGCTCGACAGCCGCGGAGCGCAGAGCATGACGCACCTGCGCTCCCTGTTCGGGTCGCTGCCGTGGTGGCAGCTGGAGCCCGACACCGCCGGCACATTTCTGACCGGCGGCACCGGCAGCGGCGAGGCGCGCGCGGTCGCGGCCCTCACCGCCGACAGGTCGCTCGCCGTCGTCTACCTGCCCGGCATCCACGCCGTGCGCCTCGACCTTGCGCGCATGTCGGGGCCCGAGGTGGCTGCGCGCTGGTTCGACCCGGCCAGCGGGCGGTTCGCCGACGTCGCCGGCGCGCCGTTCCCGGCAACTGGTCCGCAGCAGCTGCGGCCGCGCGCGCTGAACGGCGCCGGCCAGCCGGACTGGCTGCTGCTGTTGGAATCGAAGTCGCAAGACACCGCCGCGACGCGCGGCGTTCCGGATGCAACGCGGAGGCAATGACCCCATGAGCGTGCAAGCATTGCATGCCGGCCGGGCGCTCGACGCCAGCCGGGCGCGGGCCGCGCCCAGGATCGGCCTGTTCGGTCTGTTCGGTTCCGGCAATGTCGGCAACGACGGGTCGATGGAGGCGATGCTGAACTTCGTGCGCGCCGCCCGGCCGGACGCGCACGTCATGTGCATCTGCGCCGATCCCGACTACGTGGCGAAGGCGTTCGGCGTGCCGGCGGTCGAGATCGGCCCGGCGGTCGACGACACCCCGCTCGGCCGCCTGCTCGCCAAGGCCATGCCGACGCGCAAGCTCCTGCAGTGGTTGCGCGCCTTGAAGAACTTGCGCGGCCTCGACGTCCTCATCGTGCCCGGCACCGGCATCCTCGACGATTTCAGCGAACGCTTCTGGGGCTCGCCCGCCTCCCTCTTCGGCTGGTGCCTGGCGGCGAGGCTGCGCGGGGTGCGCATAGCCTTCGTCAGCGTCGGCGCCGGGCCCATCACCCATTCGCTCAGCCGCGCGCTGATGAAGGGGGCAGCACGCATGGCCCAGTACCGGTCCTATCGCGACACCGTCTCCAAGGAGTTCATGGCGAGCATCGGTTTCGATACCGCCCGTGACCCCGTCTATCCCGACATCGCTTTCGCACTGCCGGCGCCCGCGACCTGCAAGCCTCCCGCCGCCTCCGAGACGCTCACCGTCGGCGTGGGCGTGATGGCCTACTTCGGCTGGCGCGGCGATGCCGAGCGCGGCGCCGAGATCTATGCCACCTATCTCGGCAAGCTCGCCCGCTTCACCCTGTGGCTGCTCGATCAGGGCCACCGCGTGCGCATCCTGATGGGCGAGACGACCGACCTCCGCGCCATCGACGACCTGCTGGCACGGCTGGCGGCCGAGCGCCCTCATTTCCCGCGCGAGCGCGTCACGGCCGAGCCCGTCTGCTCCCTGCACGACCTGATGGCCCAGATCGCGGAGACCCAGGTCGTGGTGGCGACGCGGTTCCACAACATCGTGTGTGCGCTGAAGCTCGGTCGGCCATCCATCTCGATCGGCTACGCGCGGAAGAACGACGTGCTGATGGCGGAGATGGGCGTGGGCGGGTTCTGCCAGCACATCGAGCGCCTCGACGTGGACCTGCTGATGCGCCAGTTCACGACGCTCATGGCCGGCTACACGCGCTATGCGCACGGCATCGCCGAGATGAACCGCATCTACGCCCGCCGCCTCGCCGCCCAGGAGCAGCATCTGCTCGACAGCGTGCTCTGACCGGCCCCGGCCTCTCGCAGGAGAGCTGCCGAAAGCCCGGCGGGCCGGTAAACCATCTTCGACGGTTGCCGGCGCCTGCAGACGCCGCTGCCGCCACGTCTGTGGTAGAGGGAATTGCGGCATCGCAATGAGATGCTGCGGGGCACAGACAGCGGGCTGCCCGAGGGGACGATGGGAATCAGACGGGCCTTGGTCGTCACGACCAGCGAGCGCTACATCAATCTCGCCACCACCTTCGTGACGACCATGATCGTCTCGCGCCTGCTCTCGCCGGCCGAGATCGGCGTGTGGGCGATCGGCCTCGCCATTGCCACGCTTGCCACCTCGGTGCGCGAGTTCACCACCGGCAATTTCCTCGTGCAGCGGCCCGACCTGACTTCCGACGACGTCCGCGGCGCCTTCACCGTCATGCTGCTGATGAGCGTGCTCATTGCCGCCGTGCTGGAACTGTTGGCGCCGTGGCTGGCGTGGGCCTACGGCGAGGTGAAGCTCGTCTCCTACCTGCGCGTGGCGGCGGCGGCGATCCTGATCGAGGTGGTGGCCACGCTGCTGACCGCACTCATGCGCCGCGACATGGCCTTCACCGACCTGGCCCTGGTCAATATCGCCAACGTCAGCACCTTCTCCGTCGCGGCGGTGGGGCTCGCGGCGGCCGGCTTCAGCTACATGAGCCTCGCCTGGGCGTGGGCAGTGGGGGCGACGGCTTCGAGCGTGCTCGCCCTCTACCTGCGCCCGGACGTCTGGGCACTCCAGCCGTCACTGCGCGGCTGGCGCGGCATGCTGACGTTCGGCGGCTACAACGGCCTCAACGTCTTCCTCTACCGCATCTACGAGGCGCTGCCCACGATCATCCTGAGCCGCCTCGTGTCGTTCCACGCCGCCGGCCTCTTCAACCGGGCCCTGCTCGTCTGCCAGGTGCCCGACAAGCTGGTGCTGGGCGGTGCGCTGCCCGTGATCCTGCCCGCCCTGTCGGCCGAGGTCCGCGCCGGCCGCGCCCTGAAGGGGCCCTACCTGCGCGCAGTGTCGTTCATGACCGCCCTGCAGTGGCCGGCCCTCATCCTGCTCGCCATCCTGGCCCAGCCGGCGGTGCACGTCCTGCTCGGCGATCAGTGGCTCGAGGTGGTGCCGCTGGTGCGCCTCATGGCGCTGGCCTCGCTGTTTGCGTTTGCTGCGGAGCTCAACTACCCGGTGCTGGTGTCGCTGGGGGCCATGCGCGATCTACTCCTGCGCGGCCTCGTCGCCTGGCCGCTCTCGGCGCTGCTGATCGGTCTGGCGTCGCTCATGGGGCTGACGGCCGTCGCGGCGGGCTTCTTCGTCATCGTGCCGCTGCAGGCCTACGTGTCGCTCTACTTCGTGCGCCGCCACATCGACCTCGGCTGGGGCGAGCTGGTCGACACCATGTGGCGCAGCGGCGTGATCGCCGCGGCGAGCGCCATCGGCCCTCTGTGCACGGCGGCATGGATCGGCCGCTTCGATATGCCGATCTGGGCGGCAGCGGCAGCCGCCACCCTGGCGGGGATCGGCTGGCTCGCGGGCGTATGGCTCACGCGCCATCCGCTGGCCGACGAGATCAGGAACGCGTGCGAAGTCGCCAGGCATTCGTCGTTTCGAGCTCGGCGGGCAAAGGCGCAGTAGAGCGGCGGCCCGCCAGCTCCGGCGACCGGCAGTCGACCCTGGCCATCAGCTCGAGGTAGCGCTCGGCGATGGCGCGCCAGGAATAGCGCTTGGCCCGCTCGAGCCCCCTGGCGATCAGATCGCGCCGCAGCCGCGGCTCATCGCGCAGCCGGCGCACCGCCGCGGCCCACGCCTCCACGTCGTCGGGGTCGGCGTAGAGCGCCGCGTCGCCGCAGATCTCGGGCAGGCAGGGCGAGGTGGAGGCGACCACCGGACAGCCGAGCACCATGGCCTCCGCGGCCGGCAGGCCGAACCCCTCGATGCGGGAGGGAAACAGCAGACAGACGGCTTTTCCCAGGGCGGCGGCGAAGTCGTCGTCGCTGATCCGCCCCAGGAGGTGCAGGTTGGGGGGTGGCTTTGGCGCATAGGAGGCCGCCGTCGCCCCGTCGATGTCGCCGCCGACGAGGATGTCGATGCCGAGCTCGTCCAGCGCTGGCGCCAGCTTCCACAACAGCTCGGCGTTCTTGTATTTCTGGCTCCGTCCCAGGCAGAACACGAACGGCCGTCCGCGGTCGAGGTCCAGCCGCGCCCGGTCGGCGCGCCAGCGCAGCGCATGGTCGCTGCCGTTGTAGGTGACGTGGACCTTGTGCGCCGGGACGATGCGATGGTGGCGCAGCTGGTCGGCGGAGAGCTGCGACACCGTCGTGACGGCCGCCGCGCGATGGCCGACCAGCGGCAGGATCACCCTGTGCACCAGGCGAAAAAGGCGGCCGTAGCTCTCCGGCATGATGATGGTGTGCAGGTCGTGGATGCAGGCGATGTGGTGGCGGCAAAGGACCGGCGCCAGGTTGCAGAAGCTGAGCAGACCGCCCTCGACGTGGCGCGGCAGCTGCAGCTGCACCCACACCTGCGGCAGCCGCGGCCGGTCGAACTCCTCGATCACGCGCACGGGGATCCGCCGCAGAGGCAGGTCCTGCGGCTGGCGGGGAGCCAGCAGCTCCAGGTCCACCCCTTGCAGCAGGGGATGCCCGGCCGCCACCAGCGCATCGAGTGCCAGCGTCACCTCGCGCGCATAGCGCGCGACCCCTGTCGGCTTGAGAGCCACGAAATCGCCGTTGATGGCCCACTTGCGCCGTTCATCCTTCATGGCAGTACCGCTTGCCAACGTTTGCAGCCGCGCCACATAGTCCGCGCCCGATGCGCTTGGCCGGACGCGTAACCAGATGAAGCTCGTGGTGATTGTGCCGACGATTGGCAGACGGGGCCTCGTCGGTCGGCTTCTCGCCCATCTGGAAAACCAGACCAGGCTTCCCGACGAGGTCATCGTCTCGGCTCCGGACGAAACCCATGTCGAGCCCTATTCGTCGCCCCGCCTCAAAGTGTCCTTCGCGTTCGGCAAGAAGGGCCTGTGCGCCCAGCGCAACCAGGCGCTGGAGCAGGCGCTCGGCCGCTTCGACATCGTCACTTTCTTCGACGACGACTTCCTGCCGGCCGCCACCTACCTGGAGCGCCTGCTGCAGGCCTTCGTGGAAAATCCGGGCTGGGCCGTGATCAGCGGCACCGTCGTCGAGGACGGCGTGAAGGGGCCCGGCATCCCCTTCGAGGAGGGACTGCGCATTCTGCGGGCCGCCGAGACGAGCCGACAGGGCCCGCTCACCGTCATCGAGCATCCCGGCGCCTACGGCTGCAACATGTCGATGCGGGCGGCGCAGATCGGCTCGCTGCGCTTCGACGAACGCCTCGTGCTCTACGGCTGGCAGGAGGACATCGACTTCACCAGCCAGCTGCGCCGCTTCGGCGCCGTCGTCAGCTTGAGCTCGCTGCTGGGTGTCCACCTCGGCGTCAAGGGCGGCCGCCTGAGCGGCCTGCGCAACGGCTACTCGCAGATCGTCAATCCGGTCTATCTGTTGCGCAAGGGCACGATACCGCGCGGCTTCGCGATCGGCCTGATGGCACGCAATGTCGCCGCCAATGCGGTGCGCAGCCTGTGGCCGGAGCCTCATGTCGATCGCCGTGGGCGCCTCAAGGGCAATATCATTGCCGCTGTTCATGTATTGAAGGGCCGTGTGGAGCCGGAATTCGTTCTCAACCTGTGATCTGCTTCTCGTCCTTCCGGCACAGCCGGCCGGCGGCCACCATCTCCATCACGATGCGCCGGATGCTGCGCAGAGGCTGCTCCATCCGCAGCAGGTAGCTGACCGGCGGAACCACCGCCGACAGCGGATGGAGGGCAAAGGCGAGCCTGAACAGCTCCACGGCGCTCCGGCGGCCGCGCGCCAGGTCCTTCACCGCGCACCAGTAGGCGCGCTCTGAGATGCTGCGCTTGCCGAGCCGCAACAGCCGCTCGCCGTCCGGCAGCCTGCGTCCCTCGTTGCCGAAGAAGCTTTCGAGCGCCCGCACCCGCTCGACCAGATCGCGGGTGCGCTGGGCCAGGTAGTCGTTGGTGCGGTTGGCTCCGTGCATGCGCTTGATGCCCTGCACCGCGGTCGTGTAGGCCACGCCGCCGAAGCAGGCGAGCCGCAGCAGCATCTCGAGGTCGTCGGTATGCGGCAGCTGCGGGCGATAGTGGCCGGCCCGCTTCTGCACCGAGGTGCGCACGAGCACCATGCCGGCGGCGATGTAGCCTTCGGGGTTGCGGCATCTCTCGGCGATGAACTGCTCGCCGCTCGTCAGCTGCCAGCATGCCTCCCCCGTCTGCGAGGGCAGAGCCGGAGCGGAGGCGTCCTCTCGGGTGTGCACATCGTTGCCGTAGGCGAAGGCGACATCGGGGTTCTCTTCCATCACCGCCACCGCCCGCCGGAGCGAGCCCGGCGTCAACAGGTCGTCGGCGCACAGCACCATGAAGTAGTCCGACCGCGCCCAGTCGATGCCCTCGTTGAAGGAAGCGTGGAGCCCGAGATTCTCACGGCGGGCCCTGACCTCGACGCGGGGGTCCTCGGCCGCCAGCCGGCGCGCCACCGCGAGGCTGTCGTCGGTGGAGGCATTGTCGATGATGAGAATGCGCAGGTCCGGGACGCCCTGGGTCAGCACGCTCGTGGCGCACGCACGCAGGAAGCGGCCATACTGATAGCAGGGAATGACGACATCGACGCCGGCCATGCGGTTCTCCCCATTGCGCGGCGACCGAGCGCGCCAGGCGAGAGTACCGCACCGGGCATCCTTGCCCGCGGACCGTCGCGAAATAGCGTTAAACGGCGCCGGGCGGGCGCGGCCGGGGGAGAGCGCCTGCGCGTCACCCCAGGCAGAGCACGCCGACGAGCCAGACCGGGCCCGTGCCCGACAGCTTCCGGACAGGGGCCCGCAGCCATGCCTCGCGCAGCACGTCGCCAAGGCGCGCGGTCGGCCGGTCCATGCGCAGGAGCCAGCCGAGCGGCGGCAGGACGGCGGCGCTCGGCCGGCGGCTCAGACTGAACTTCAGCAACCGCCAGCTCTCGCGAGCGTAGCCGCGGCACAGATGCGAGACGGCCGACCAGTAGGCGTGCGCGCCGAGCTGCCGCTTCGCCTGCGACAGCAGCCTCTGCCCGTCCGGCAGCGTGCGGCCCTCGTTGGCGAAGAAGCTGGCGATGGCCGCCTCGCGCTCGGCGAAATCGCGCACCATCGAATTGCGGTAGTCGGAGGACATCTGCAGAGCGTGCACACGGCGGATGCCCTGTACCATTTTGGTGCTCGCCACCGACCCGAACATGGCCAGTCGCAACCACATCTCCAGATCGTCGGCGTAGGGCAACTCGGGGCGATAGTAGCCCGCCTGCTTCTGAGCCGACGTGCGCCGCAGCACGGTTGGCGCACCCACCAGGTTCCGCGGGAAGGCGCACACGCTCTCGACGAACTGGCGGCCGGAAACGATCTGCCAATCAGGGGCCTCGCCCTCCGCGTCCGGCCGCTGCATGCTGCCATCGGGAAAGAGGAGCGCCTCGTAGCCGTAGGTGAAGGCGATCTCGGGATGCTTCTCCATCACCTCCAGCGCGCGCTGCAGGCAGCCTGGCGCCAGCAGATCGTCGGCATCGAGCTGCAGGAAGTATTCCGCCTCCGCCCACGCGATACCCTCGTTGAACGAGGCCGTGGCACCGACGTTCTCGGCATGCACCACCACCTCGACGCGGGCGTCCTCGGCGGCGAGCTGCCGCGCCACCTCGGCGCTGTCGTCGGTGGACGCGTTATCGATGATGAGGACGCGCACATCGCCGGCAGCCTGGCTCAGGATGCTCTCGACGCATGAGCGCAGGTAGCGTCCGTATTGATAACAGGGGACCACGACATCGACCCTTGGCATGCAGGCTCTCCCTGTTCGCCGGCGCCGCTCGGCCGCGTGCCGCGTCGATATCTCGGCCAACTTCTACAGGACGGGCCCGCGGATCATGCCTCCGCTAGGAAATCATCGTTAAGACGTACGGGAAATCGCCGGCAATTCCGGCGTTGGAGGAGCGTACACGGCATTAACCATCCGCCGAGGATCGGCTCCAGCAGCCGCTGGAGCCGATCACGGTGCGCTATCTGCCGCCGCCGGGGGGCATCATAGTGTTCTCGGGCGCACAGCTGCACGAGACCGTTCCCAACACGACCGACCTGGCCCGCTACAGCATCGATTTCCGTACCGTGCACCACGACGACGTGCTCGGCCGCCGCGGGGCGCCCAACGTCGATGCCCGCTGCACCGGCACGACCATGCGCGACTACCTGCGCGCCACCGACCTCACCCACCTGCCCGAGAAGGTCGTGGCGCTCTATGACGACGGCACGGCCGTCGCCGACAAAGTGCTCTACTTCGGGGCGCGCCTGTCTACCGGCTGACCTCCCGCAGCTCCCGGGCTCGGCCGACGGCCGTCGGCAGCGCTACCCCGAAGCGTGGCCCGGGATGCACGGCGCCGCCCTTGCGGAACACGGCGACGACGGCCAGCGCGATGAAGAACTGCAGGCCGGGGTCGGCGAAACCGCTGGAGACGCTGGCGCCGGCCAGTGAGGCCAGCACGCACGACCTCAGGCCGCATGCCAGCGCCAGATGGCGCGGGTCCGTGTCCCTGCGCTTGGCCGCGAACATGTCCCACAGCAGCGCACCCACCAGGGCCGCCATCAGCATGCTACCGATGACGCCCAGCTGCGACAGCACGGCGATGATCCAGCTCGACGCCCGCGAGCTGCCGAGGCCGACGCCGAAGCCGTTGGTGGCGAAGAAGGCGTCGATGCTGCGCCAGTTCCAGTAGGCGCGCTCGAGCGCCGAGGTCGACATCGACTTTTTGAGCACCATGGTCTCGAACAGGCCAATGAACGGGTCGAACAGCTGCTCGTGGAAGAGGTAGAGGCACAGCACGGCGATGAGCCCGGTCCAGCCGACGGCGACGAGCACGATGTCGGTCCGCGAGACCCCGCGTCGCGCCATCGACACGACCATCGACACCGCGGCAAACGGCGCCACGATCGCCAGCCCGGCGTATGCCGTGCTCGAGGTGGAGAGGATGAGGAGGGCAAACAGCAGGGCGGTCAGGCCCAGCATCGGCGGCGACGGTCTCACCCGCCAATAGCTGTAGCTGAAGGCGAGGCACGCCAGCGTCACGCTGCCGAATGCGGAGGCCTCGGAATAACCGCCGGCGATGCGCCAGAAGCCGGCCTCTTCCACCTCGACCAGGTACGCGTAGGAGGCGGTGCGGATGGGCGCCAGGATGTCGCCGATGCCGGTGGCCTTGCCCATCAGGTCGACAAGACCGAGCCCGGCGTGCAGGACGATCCAGGTCAGCACGCCCCGGCGCACGATGTCGAGCGATCCGCCGCGTACCAGGTAGATGGCAAAGGCGAAATAGGTGAGGGCGCCGATCACGAAGTAGCCGGCCTGCGTGATATTGGCCGACACGGGCGCCAGTGGCAGCTCCTTGACGCCCGTCGTCGTCGGCACCAGCGCGGTGGCCTCGCCGGCGAACAGACGCGGGAAGACGACGGCGCTGAAGACGGCATAGCCGATGAGGGCCAGAACGACCCACGCGGTCCAATGGGTGGCGAGCACCGTGGCAAGGTCGCCGAGAAAACCGCGGTGCAGCACGGTGGCGGCCAGCACGAGCAGCACGAACACGGTGTAGATCAGCGGCGAGGAGCCGCCGAGCGCGCTCAGCGTCGCAAACGCGGTCGACCCGAAGGGGAGCGAGGCGAACAGACCGATTATGAGGGCCGAGCCCAGGAGGTGGCCGAGCACCAACAGCGCTCCGACCACCAGCACTCCGCCGAGGGATGGCTCCATGTCGCTACACCCGAGTGCGAGCCGTCGGCAGCACGTTCGCGTTCATTGCCGTCCTGTTGCCGCCGGCTCGGGCCACGACATAGCCCAACTTGCCGGCAGGCGCCGGACCTAGCGGCGAGCATGCTTACCGCCCCCCGCCCCACCGCGACCGGCCCGGGCCGGACCATGGTGGGGCACCCTGACGGAACTTGCAGGAGTCGTACCAACTGCCGCTTCAGGCGCTTGCCGGCGTCTGGGCCGGCGCCCGCCTGGACCCTGCCGGCCCCGTCTCGTTGAGGACCATCAGCAGGGGGGTGAGGCCCTCGGTGTCGACCAGCTTGAAGATCTCGATGTCGTCGCGGGCACTCTGGCTCCAGCCGGCGATCTCCAGCGCCCGTTCGGCCTTGGAGAAAAGGCCATGGTTGCGGATCGGCCGGTCGCGGTGCTGCCGCGCCGCCTGGGCCGGATCGAGCCCCTTCTCCTCGAACCACGTCTTGCGGATGTCGGTGAGGTCGGTCGTGCTGGCGAGGCTCTCCTCCCTGCGCAGCGCCTTCAGCTCCCTGGGCTTGGGCCAACGCACCAGGTCCAGATCGCTCAGGACGCCGGCCAGCTGGTTCATGGCGAGCGCCTTGGCTGCCTCCTCCTTGTTGTTGGAATCGCAGGCATAGAGGTTGGGGATGACGAGATAGGACGCCTTGTTGTGGTGCACGAAGTGCCGATGCACCCACTCGTGATCGACGCCGGCCCTGGCGATGGCCGTATCGATCGCCTCGCCGATCTGGCGCCTCAGCGCACCCGAGGGCCGGATCGAGGGCGGCTCGCGCGGCGGGTTGAGGATTGCAAGCGCCAGCAACCCCAGGTCGATACCGAGGGTCGCCAAGAGTGCGATCAGATCGCGGCCGGTGATCGGTTCGCCGGTATCGGTGTGGCCCACGGCCCGGTTGCCGCCCGAGGACAGGTAGGTGGCGAGACTGGACGCGTAAGCGCCGATGTTGCGCCAGAGATTCTTGACCGCGTTGGCGACACCTGCGGGCCCTTCGTTGAAGACCGCCTCGCGCAACTTGAGCTCCGCCGGCTGCTCGGCCTGGGCGGCGGCCTGCCTCAGGCGGTCCGCCAGCGTCGGGTCGTAGCAGGAGAACCCTGCCCCGCCGGGTTGCGCCGACACGGCGGCGGCGATCGCCCGCATCTCGGCTGCCGTCGACTTGCCGAGCTGGTTGCTGCGCGCGGCGATATTGCGCGCCCGTGCGCGGATGTCGGAGGCGCGGGCCTCGAAGGCGCGCTGGCGCTCCTCGACGGTGGCGCCTCCGAGGTCGGCGGCGCTCTTCTTCAATTGCTCGATGTCGGCCTGCAGCGGCTCGAGCCAGGATCGCGTCATGCCCTCGCGCAGGGTGTTGATGGAGTCGCGCACGCTGCGCCGCGCGTTGTAGAGGGGACCGCGGCCGGCCCCCGACGGCGTCCCGCAGCTGCCGCCGCTCGTCTCCTCGCGCGCCATCTGCCCGTCGGACCAGCTCACCACGCTGTCGAGCTGGCCGCGCACGGCATCGAGCCGGGCGGCGACGATGGCGCTGGCATCGCGCGCATCCTCCTGCAGGCCGGCGAGGCCCGTCCGGGTCGCCTCCTCGCCCGAGATCAGGCTCCACCAGAAGCCATAGCCGAAACCCACCGACCAGATCGCCAGGAAAACGTAGAGCGGGAAAGTGATCAGCCGCTCGCGCAGCTGGCGCTTGGCGCCGAAGGTCTCCCGCAGCATCAGCCACATCAGGAAGGTGAGCGCTACAACCACGGCAATCACCAGCACGTCGTTGGAAACCGACATGCCGCCGGGCAGCATCTGCCCCTGGCTCGTCGGCGTCGCCGACACGCCAATGATGAAGTCGCGCATGCCGTGCCAGGTGGCGAACCCCGACAGGATCAGCAGCATGAACGAGGCAATGCCGATGAGCGTGTTGCGCCCGAGAATGTAGTCGATTACCCGGCCGATGCGGCTGGGTGCGGTCGGCTCGGCCATGTCCCTCTCTCCCCCATGCCTGCGGCCGGCGCGCGAGCGCGCCGGCGCCATGCCGCCAACGGCGCGCCGCCCCCGTCGCGGCACGCGCTCCAAGCCCGGCTACATCTAGCCCAGGCGGCAGCGGGAGGGATAGGTTGTATGTCGCGCGCAGCTAGTGCTGCATGCGGCCGAGCTTGTCGAAGAGGGCCTTCGCATCCTGCTCGTCGCCGGCTTGGCAGGCGTCGTGGGCACGCAGCGCCATGCGGCTCAGGCCGGCCAGCTGGTCGGCTGGGATCTTGGCGAGCCGGTCGCGGTCGAACTGCATCCAGAAGTCCTTGTAGAGCCCGCCGCAGTCCATACGGGCGAGCACCGGCCCGCGGGGCGGGGTCACGTTCACGAAGTCGAGCCAGCCGATGACCAGCGCCAGGCAGGCGGCAAGGCCCACGAGACCTGCGGCGACCACCCGCCAGCGCCCGGAGCGGCCACGCAACGGCACGACATCGCCGCCGCCCCGGGCAGGGCGACCGTCCTCGTCGTCGCCGTCATTGCCGTCGGCGATGCGGGAGAGAATGCGCTCGTAGACGTGGGCGGGTGGAACGATGCCCGGCTCGCGGCCGATCAGCGGCCCGAGACGGCGCTCCCAGGCGGAAATGGCCGCCTCGAGCGCGCGGTCGGACCGGCGCCGGGCCTCGACCTCCCTGCGCTCGTCCGCGGACAGCGAGCCGAGAACGTACTCGCCCGCCAGTCCTTCGATGTCGTCTTCCTCGGTCATCGACCAAGACAATCCTTGAGCTGCGCCAGGCTGCGGCGCAGCCACGTCTTCACCGTTGCCACAGGCCGGCCGAGACGGCCGGCAATCTCATCTCTGGTCATGCCGTGGTGATAGACCAGAAGAACAAGCTCCTTCCTGTCCGCTCCCAGACCATCGAGACAGGCATAGAGCCGTCCCAGCTCCTCGTTGCGCTCGTGCGTGGCCGACTGATCGTCATTGCTCGGCAGCTGCAGAATCTCGGGAAAGTCCTCCAGCGACCGTGCCGTCTTGCGCCGGGCCTCGTCGAGAGCGAGGTTGCGCGCGATCGTTGCCAGCCAGGTGATCGGCGAGCTGCTCGCTGGATCGAAGTCGCCGGCCCGTTGCCACACGCGAAAGTAGACCTCCTGCAAAACCTCGTCCGCCAACTCGCGTCGCCCTAAGATACGCAGGACGATGCCGTAAAGTTTCACGGATGTGGCCTTGTAGACCGCCTCGAATGCCGCCTTGTCCCCGCGCGCGGTGTGCTGGAGCGCCGCGACGAGTTCGTTTCGG
>DASRDL010000256.1:0-7396 GCA_035652635.1 Hyphomicrobiaceae bacterium
TGTCGAAGCTCGCCCGCCTCACCCTGCTGCTGGCAACGCTGTGGGCCTGCTACGGCGGCGCCTTCCTGTTGTTCCAGCGCCGGCTCGAGGCCTTCGCCCAGGCGGCCGTGCTCGCCGGCATCGCCGTCTTCGGCGCCTCCATCATGCTGATCGCGCAGATGTACCACATGGAGGGCAACCCGCCCGACGCCGTGCTGATATGGGCGCTGGGAGCGCTGCTGGCGGTGGCGCTGGTGCGCTCCGCGCCGGCCCTGGCGGCGACCTTCGTCCTCCTGGTGGTGTGGACCGAATGGGAGCGCAGCCTCTCGGGTGCCGCGCACTGGGATTTTCTCGCCCCATGGGCCGCAGCCACCGCGGCCGCCGCCTGGCTCGGCTGGAGGCCGGGGCTGCACCTCGCCGCCGTCGCCCTCGTGCTGTGGATCGTACCGCTCGGCTACCTCGTGCTCGACCACCATGCGCACTGGATCGCGGCCGTCATCGGCGCTGCCGTGGCCGCTGGGGCAGCCGCCGGCGCACGCGCCATCGATCGGCACGTGCCGGCCTCGGCCCCCGCCTTCGCCTACGGCATCCTCACCGCCTTCGCCGGGCTCTACACCCTGCAGTTCATCGACACTTTCGTGCTCTACGGTACCCAGGACAAGGTCTTCACGCCGCAGCTCGTGCTGCTCGCCGTGCTGACCCTCGCCCTGCTGGTCGGCGCCATGCTGTGGGCGATGCACACCGACAACCGGCCGGCTTTGTGGCTCGCCTACGCCGCCTTCGCGCTCGAGGTGTTCAGCCTCTACCTCAAGACCTTCGGCACGCTGCTCGACACCTCGCTGTTCTTCCTCGTCGCCGCGGTGATCGTCAGCCTGCTCGCCTGGGCCGCCTATCGCCTGCACCGGCGCAGGGTCCCGTCGGAGGCCGCCGCATGACCACGATGCGCAAGCTCCTCCTGTCGCTCGCCGTCCTGGCGCTCGCCCAGACGGGCGTGCTCGCCTACATGGTGGTGGACCGCGTCACGCTCCTGCGCTCGGGCCGCACCATCACGCTGCCGATCGTCCCCGTCGACCCGCGCGACCTCTTCCGCGGCGAGTACGTGCGGCTCGGCTATGCCGTCTCCACCATCCCCCTGCGCCAGCTCGACGGCCCGCGTCCCGACGACAACGCCGCGTTCTACGTCGTCCTGGAGAAGCAGCCCGACGGCGCCTGGCGCAGCATCAAAATGGCGCGCACCCTGCCGCGCGAGACCTCGCCCGACCGCATCACCCTGAAGGCGCGCGCCCGCCACGGCTGGCCGCTCGCCTACAAAGAGGACGCGACGATTGCCGTGCGCTACGGCATCGAGAGCTACTTCGTGCCCGAGGGCCAGGGACCGCGGCTCGAGACGCTGGCCCGCGACAAGAAGTTGGCGGCGCTGATCGCCGTCGACAGCGGCGGCAACGCCGCCATCAAGGGCCTCGTCATCGACGGCGTCCTGCAGTACGAGGAGCCGCTTTTCTGAAATGGCGCGCGCCCTCGCCCGTGCTATGAGAGGCTGGGACGCCATGCGTGAAGCAAAAGGGAGACGCCATATGACGCTCAAGCGGCACGAGCCATCCAAGATCTACTCCAAGGTCGTCGAGGCCAACGGCTTCGTGTTCACGGCCGGCATCACCGCCGGCGACGCCTCGCAGGACGTCAAGGGCCAGACGCAGCAGGTGCTCAAGGAGATCGACCGGCTCTTGAAGCTCGCCGGCACCGACAAGACCAAAGTTGTGTCAGCCACCATCTGGGTGCCCGACATCCGCCTGCGCGAGTCCATGAACGAGGCGTGGAATGCATGGACCGGCGGCGAGAACCTGCCCGGCCGTGCCTGCATCGAGGCCAAGCTCGCCGACCCGCGCCTGCTGGTCGAGATCGCGGTCGTTGCCGCCAAATGATGCATCGCCGGGCTGGGCGGCGCCCGAATTCCCGACTCTGAAGCGAGGGCATTTCCCACTGTGACGCAAAAGCTGCGGCGCAGTGGGAATGTGCCGTCTGCGTCGCCGCGAGCCCCTTCGCGCGGCTCCGAACCGGCGCGGCCTCGGCTATAATTCGCGCCGGGGCCATTCGCTTTCGGGGGCTTTGATCATGAGGAAGGCTTTGGGGTTGGCCTGCGCGCTGGCCATGGGAGCAATTGTGCCGGTCGGGACGGCTCGAGCGCAGGAGACGGGACTGGCGGGGATGCATGCCTGGGGACGGGTCGGCGGCCGCATCTGCATGCTCGACCACTATCACGACGGCTTCGGCTCGGGTCCGACGCGCGCCGCCGCGCAACGCGCCGCCGTCCAGGCCTGGATCGACTTCACGGCCTGGGAGTACGGCGGCCGGTGGGGCAGCTGGGGCGCCTCCGTGAGCAAGCGGATGAGCTGCTCGGGCGGCGCCGGCAATTACAGCTGCAGCGTCTCCTCCCGCCCCTGCCGGCGGTAGGCGGCACCGTCAGAACGGGTTCCACGTCGCGTGCGGCGTGAAGCGGATGTAGCCGATGTTGGCGCCGAGCCGCAGGCCGACGCCTGAGCGGATCGGCGCGAGAATCACCTTGCCGTTGGTGACGAGCGTGGCCCCGACCCCGCCGACGAGATAGGCCGAGCCGTCGATGCCCGTGAAGCTCGCGAAGATGTCGTCCGGCTGCTTCAGGCGATAGACGAGAAACAGCGTCTTGGAGCCGTCGGCACCGACGTCGGTGCCGACCGACGGCCCGTGCCAGAAGACCTTGTGCGTAAGGCCGCCCGAGCGCAGGTAGAGCGTGCCCTTGCCGTAGCGCAGGCCGGCGATGAACGCGCCGCCGCCTTCGGTGCCCAGGATGTAGCCCTTGGGGCGGCCGCTGCTCTTGAACAGGTGCTCGATCACGGCGCCGAGGTTGGCCGAGACCTTGCCGAAGAAACCGGCGCTCGCCGCCATGATCTCTTCTATCGTGTAGCCGTCGTCCTCCCCGGGTCCCGGTGCGCCCCCGAGCGGCGGCATCGCCTGCGGTCTTTGCGGGTCGGCCGCTGGCGGCGATGCGGCGGCGATATCGCCTGCCGGCTTGGTTCTGCTGCTCCAACTGCTCGCCTCGGGCGGACGGCCCGCCTCGGGCGGACGAGGCGCTGCCGGCGCGGGAGGAGCGGTCGCCTGAGGTGGCGGTGGAGGTGGAGGTGGCGGTGGTGGTGGCGGCGTCGCCGCGACGGTCTTGGGCTTGGGTTCGGGCGCGGCCGGAGGGCCGGCGATCATCTGGTCGAGCTTGGCCAGCGTGTAGGCGGCCTTGGCCTTCACGGTCGCCTGCAGCTCCAGGCTGGTGGCGGTGAGCTCCTGCAGCCTGGCGCAGTCGGGCTCCCTGGACGGATCGACAGTGCCGAGACCGTCGAGCTTGGCCAGGAGATCGTTGGCCTGCACATCGAGGGCGGCCGTGCGCTCGTCCTGGATGGCCTCCATGGCCTTTTCCTCGAAGTCGACATCGGCCCAGCCGCGCGCCTCCTTCAGCTCGCGCATCCTGGCGCGCAGCTTGGGCGCATTGTCGGCGTTGAGCTGGCGCAGCGCCGCACCGGTGCGGTCGACGATGGCGCCGAAATCCTCGCGTGCGCACGATGCAGCCGCGTGCGCGGCCGAAGCTCCTGCGAGCCCGACCAGCGCGACCGTCGCAAGTGTCAAGAGCCAGCGCATCCCTTTCCCGCTCTCGCGCCCAGCATGCCGCGCGACCTATGGCAAATTGTGGCCATCGTCAAACACATGCGCGCCAAAGCTCGCCAGGGTGGCGGGCGGGTCTTGGATTTGCGCGCCTTTCGACCCTATCCTCGCAAATTCCCGCCGCTCCAGCCCTGTCCAGGCGCTCCCACATGCAGCGAACCGCGTTCAGCCTCACCGAGCGGAGCATCCCGCGCCTGTCGTTTCCCGCCGGCCTCCTCATCGGCCTCGCCATCATCCTGGTGGCGGCATGCGTGCTCTACTGGATGGGCCGCGTCCCGATGTGCAAGTGCGGCTACATCAAGCTCTGGCACAGCGGCCGCGGCGACTCGGAGATGTCGCAGCACCTGACCGACTGGTACACCTACAGCCACGTCCTGCACGGCATCATCTTCTACTGGCTGCTGACGATCATCGCCAAAGGTCGCCTGTCGGTGGCGGCACGTCTCGTCATCGCCGTGGGCATCGAGGCCGCCTGGGAGATCTTCGAGAACACGCCCTTCATCATCAATCGCTATCGCGCCCAAACCATCTCGCGCGACTACTACGGCGACAGCGTCGTCAACTCGGTGGGCGACATGCTGGCGATGCTGGTGGGCTTCCTGCTGGCAGCGCGCCTTCCCGCCTGGGTAACGGTGATGCTGCTGATCGCCACCGAGGTGATCCTGCTGTTCCTCATCCGCGACAACCTGCTGCTCAACATCGTCATGCTGATTCACCCGGTCGAGTGGATCAAGCAATGGCAGCTTGCCGGATAGGGTGAGGGTGCCGGACCTCGGCGGTCCGACACCCTCTCTACCCCGCTCATGTCGCTGGCGGCTCACTTGGAGGGCAGGATCGCCATGTCCCACACCTTGCCCTTGAGGCCGGCGATGCTGCCGACGGGCTTGGCCGCGCCGGTGGCGAGGTCGACCGAGTGCAGCGTCCCGCCGGTCAGCAGCCACGCAGCGTTCGCTCCCTTGCCGTCGGACCAGATGTCGAAGGCGACCGGCTCCATCACCTTGATGCCGAGCTTGCCGATGCCGTTGAGGACGCCGTCGTTGGGCGGAGCCTGCTTCACCAGGAGACCGAGCCCGAGGTCGATGTCGTAGAGGGCGGTCTCCTTGCTGCCGGCGAAGCTGTTGGAGTAGGCGCCGGCCGTGACGCGCGGCTTCTTGTCCTTGTCGCCTTCGGCATACTTCAGCGTGCCGTCGACGACGGCCTTGCCGTCATCGACGTTGACGCGGAAGTTGGTGCCGTCGCTGGCCATCAGGCGCATGCGGTCGGCGACCGGATTGAAGTCGACGACGAAGGTGACGCCGGTCGGCAGCTTCTCGGAGAGCTGGCTCTTCTTCTCCCACTTGCCGGTCATCGGGTCGACGATGACGATGGCGCCGTCGGGCGTCACGCCGTAGAGCCGTCCGTCGGCCGGGCGCACGTCGAAGCCGATCAGGGTGGCGCCGCCGGCGAGCTTCGCCGAGCCGGTGACCGCCTTCTTGTCGGTGTCGATCCAGGCGATGGTGCTGCCGTCCTGAAGGGCCGCGACTGTGGCTGCCGAGGCGTGCGTCGCCGCCGCAAGGGTCAGCGCGCCGACGGCCGCTGCGGCCGAGACTGCACCGCGCAGGATGGTGTCGATGGTCATGTGCTTCTCCCAAGTGTCGAGTTGGCATGGGACCCGGCGGCGGCGTTTCGATGCACCTGACGACGGGCTGATGCCGTTACGGGCCGCCAGGGGCGCCGCTTTCAGCCGATCCGTTCACGTTTCTTTGAGAGGAGCGCGAGGACTCAGGGCGTCGCCGGGTAGAGCTTGCCGTGGAGCGCCGGGCCCGTCGGCCTGCCTGTCGGCGATCCGCCGGGCGGCTCCAGGCTGATCCCGAACGTCGCCCGCTGCAGCAAGGCGGAGTCGAAGTCCGTCAGCGATTTGCGGGTGGGCTGGTCGGAGGCTTCGAGCAGGCCGAGCGAGCGCGGCGCAGACCCGAGCGCGCTGTCGGCGATCCACAGCTGGTAGGTGCGCCCCGCCGGAGGCTCGGCTGCCACCGGGCGGATGGTGAGCTCGCGCGTGGCAAGGTCGATCGTGAGGAGGAACGACGGCAGTGCATCGTCCTTCTGAAACACGGCGACGAAGTTCTGCGGCTTGGGCGCGTGCATGGCCTCGCGCACCGGAATGGCGATCAGCAGGGCCGCCGCCAACGCCGAGGCGGCAATCGCCGCACGCCGCCAGCGCGCCGCCCCGCGCTCCAGCCGCCGCATCGCCTGCAAGGTGACGATCGGCGTCCCGTCGCGGGCATCGAGGCGCGCCTCGATGCGGCCGAACAGTCCGAGCGGCGGCTCCACCTCGCGCGTCTCCTCGTCGAGCGGCGACAGCCGCCGCTCCCAGTCGCGGATGGCGGCATCGAGCTGCGGCTCGCGCTGGCGCCTGGCCGCCACGGCGGTTCGGGCGGCGGCATCGAGGGTGCCCAGCACGTACTCGGCGGCCAGCATGTCGATGTCGTCGCGCCCGTCGGTCATGTGCTCAGGCAGTCCTTGAGCTGCTTGAGGCTGCGGAAGAGCCACGTATTGATGGTGGCCTCGGGATGGCCGAAACGCGAGGCGAGCTGCCGGCGCGACCAGCCTTCGAGGTAGGCGAGCCTCACCATCTCCTTGCGGCCGGCCTCGAGCGCCTCCAGGCAGCCCTCGAGCCGCCTGTACTCGTCGCTGAGCTCGGCCCGCTCGGAGGCCAGCATCTGCGTATCGGGCACCTCCTCGGCCTCGGGCGCCTCCTCCAGGGAGGCTTCCCGCTTCCTCCTCACCTCGTCGAGCGCCCGGTTGCGGGCGATGGTGGCCATCCAGGCCAGCGCCGACCCGCGACCGCGGTCGAAGTCGCGGGCGCGCTCCCAGATGCGCACGTAGGCGTCCTGCAGCACCTCGTCCACCAGCTCGCGGCGGCGCAGGATGCGGGTGACGACACCGCACAGCTTGCCCGAGGTAGCGCGGTAGACGGCCTCGAAGGCGGCGCGGTCGCCCCGGGCCACGCGCGCCAGCAGCTCTCCCAACTCGCCCTCAGGTGCCGGCATCGTGCGCTCGCGATCGGGGCCCGGGGTCGTGCCCCGCAGGCAGTCTATCGTAGAACCCATCAGGCACAGTTGTTGCGACACCCGGCGGGCCCCGGCAAGGCACCCGGCACTCCGGCGGTCCCGGCTGCCCCCTGATACGGGCGAGCCGTACCGGCCATTTCAGGGCCTCGTCAGATATCCATCACCTGCAGCACACCCGGCACGGCGGCCAGCGCGCCTTTTTGCGCGGGCGATACGTCGAAGCGGCCGGGCATGGCGATCTCCACCTCGCGAGCCTTGTCTTCGAGCAGCATGCTGAGGCAGACAATGCCCTTGCCGCCGGGTTTCAGGGCCGCTTTGAGCTCCTCGAGCCAGCCGCCGTTGCGTTGCAGCGCCCGCCCGTCGAGCACCACCTTGAGTCCCCGCTGCAGCCCCGCCGCCGCCTCGTCGAGCGACTGGATCGCCTGCGCACGCAGCTTGAGGGCCTCGCCGTCCCGCTCGCCCTCGACCGTCACCAGCACCGGGGTGCCCGGCTCCAGCAGGTGGCGGGAAGCGACCAGCGTCTCGGAGAAGATCACCGCCTCGAACTGTCCCGTAGGCTCCGAGAACAGGGCGAAGGCGAACTTGTTGCCCTTCTGCGAGCGCCGCTCGCGCGCGGAGACGACGATGCCTGCGAGCCGGCCGGCGGCCGCGCCGCGGTCGGCGCGCGCCTCCAACTCGGCGAA
>DASRDL010000257.1:0-5815 GCA_035652635.1 Hyphomicrobiaceae bacterium
CGGTGACCGCCCCATCAGCCACGTCGTCATCACCCACACCCACCGCGACCACACCGACGGACTCCCCGCGCTGCTGGCGGCGCGCCCGGCCAAGACCGCCGGCTTCGGCCGCCGCGTCGCCAACCGGGGCAGCAAGCGCACCAGCCCTTCGGGCGGCGAGTACGTGGAGAAGGACTTCATCCCCGACGTGCCCCTCGTCGACGGGCAGCGGCTCGAAGGCGACGGCTGGGCGCTCACGGCCGTGCACACGCCGGGCCATGCCCCGGATCACCTGTGCTTCAGGCTCGAGGGCACGAGGATTCTGTTCTCGGGCGACCACGTGATGGGCTGGAACACCAGCGTCGTGGCCCCACCGGAAGGCAACATGGGCGCCTACATCCGCTCCCTGCAGCTGCTCGTCGATCGCGACGATCAGCTCTATTTTCCCGGCCACGGCGGCCAGGTGGAGGACCCGCAGCGGCTGGTGAAAGCCTACCTGCTGCACCGGCGCATGCGCGAGCAGGCGATCCTGGAGTGCATCCGCGGCGGCAACAACACGGTGCGCGGCATCGTGCCCGCGATCTACAAGGGGCTGGATCCGAAGCTCCTCAACGCAGCGTCTCTTTCTGTCCTCGCTCACGTTGAGCACTTGATTGAGCGCGGCCTTGTTTCGAGCGACTCTCCGCTTTCTGCGGATCGCGTTCTTTCACCTTCTTGACGAGTGCCCGCGCGCGGGCGCCACGCCGGCCGGCCACCGCCACGGGCGCCGTGGTGTCGACCCTGCTCTGCAGCTCGACCAGGAAGCGGCGCACGCGCTGCGCGTTCTGCCCGAAATCGGCGCGGCCGAAGCGCGAGGCCGAGCGCATGTCGATGCGCGAGCGCTCGGCCGTACCCTCGACGCGGATGGCGATGTCGTCTACGAAGCCGACGACCGGGGTGACGTCCGTTGCCTCGATCGTGCCGCCGGTGGCGCCCTTGCCGGCGGGCGGCGTGACCGTCGCCACCCGCCACTTGAGCTTGCGCACGATCTCCTCGACCATCTCGAAGGCCTCCTCCACCCCCCGGTCGACCACGACCGTGTGCAGGTCGGGATAAGCCTTCTCCTGCTCCGCGGCGAAGCGCGCACCCGGATACTCGGGCCGATTGGCCTCGCGCGGGCGCTGCTGGGCGAGCGCCACGAACCTGGGCGGGGCCTGGATGTCGGTCGATATGTCGTTGATGGGCGGCAGCCTGAGGAAGGCCGGGAGGTAGGTGAGCGGCCAAGCCGCCATCAGCACGGGCAGCAGGATGCCGACGGCGACGCTGGCGGCCCCGGGCGTGCCGCGCCGCCAGATCTGCACCGCCGCCACGAGCCCGACGAGCACGGCGAGCGCGGCGCCACCCGCGCCGACGGCGAACAGGTTGAGGGCGACGGGGGTCGGGAACGAGGTGAGCCGATGCAGCACCACGCCGACCACGACGAGGCTCACCGAGAAGACGGCTATCCGGCTCGACCAGCGCGCCAGCGGTGCCACCTCTGTCGACTTATCGCTCATACGACCCCGAGACGCCTCGATGGCGGGCTCTTATCAGTTATCAGTCTTCGCGCGCAGCGGGAAGCCACGGCCCATGTCGTGCCGGCCGTGGACGGTGGCCCGGGGCCGCCGCCGGGCCCGAGCGAACGCCCCGCGCCGTCCCTTGTTCCTGACATTGCGCCGGCGCGAAACGCCCGACGATACCCGCCCCGCGGCCGTCGGTCCGGCAGCGCGAGGTTTCCTAGCATCGCTCCAGCGCGTAGGATGCGGCATCGAACAACCCCGGTGATCCAAATGCGACCGCTCTCCAACTTCGCCGCCCGTGACGTGGAAGCCCTGCTGCACCCCACGACCAACCTGCTCGCCCACCGCGGCACCGGCCCGCTGGTGCTCGAACGGGGCGAGGGCATCTACGTCTACGATTCTGCCGGCAAGCGCTACATCGAGGGGCTGGCCGGCCTGTGGTGCACGGGGCTCGGCTACGGCAATGCCGAGCTCGTCGAAACGGCGCGCGAGCAGATGTCGCGCCTCTCCTTCACACACCTGTTCGGCGGCCGCAGCCACGAGCCCGCGATCGCGCTCGCCGAGAAGATCAAAGCCATGGCGCCGGCGCCGACCTCCAAGGTGTTCTTCACCAATTCCGGCTCGGAGGCCAACGACACGCAAATCAAGATCGCCTGGTACTACAACAACGCCCGCGGCCAGCCCAAGCGCAAGAAGATCATCTCGCGCCAGCGCGCCTACCACGGCACCACCATCGCCTCGGCCAGCCTTTCGGGGCTCTCCGTGTTCCACGCCGACTTCGACCTGCCGATGGCGCGCATCCTGCACACCGACTGCCCGCACTATGGCAAGTATGCCGAGCCCGGCGAGAGCGAGGAGGAGTTCGCCACCCGCCTGGCGCGCAACCTCGAGGCGCTGATCGAGAAGGAGGGTCCGGAGACCATCGCCGCCTTCATCGCCGAGCCGGTAATGGGCGCCGGCGGCGTGATCCTGCCGCCCAAGACCTACTTCCAGAAGGTCCAGGCGGTGCTTTCCAAGTACGACATCGCCTTCATCGCCGACGAGGTGATCTGCGGTTTTGCCCGCACCGGCAACTGGTGGGGATCGCAGACCTTCGGCATAGAGCCCACCACGGTTACCATGGCCAAGGCCATCACCTCGGCCTACGTGCCGATGGGCGCCATCACCATCTCCGAGCCCGTCTACCGGGGGCTGGTGGAGGAAAGCGGCAAACAGGGCGTCTTCGCCCACGGCTTCACCTACTCGGGCCATCCGCTGGCCTGCGCCGTGGCGCTCAAGACCATCGAGATCTACGAGCGCATCAAGATCGTGGAGCACGTGCAGCGCATGGCCCCGATCTTCGAGCTCAGATTGAAGGCGCTGACCGACCACCCGCTGGTGGGCGAGGCGCGCTGCGTCGGCCTGCTCGGCGCGGTGGAGCTCTTCAAGGACAAGAAGACCAAGCAGAGCTTCGATCCCAAGCTCGGCGTGGGAGCGCGCGCCACCCGTTTCGCCGAGGAAGAGGGCCTGATCTGCCGCGCCGTGGGCGGCGATAACATCGGCCTGTGCCCGCCGCTCGTCATCGACGGGGCGCAGATCAACGCCATGTTCGACTGCCTCGCCCGTGCGCTGGACAAGACCGAAGCGTGGGCCCGCAAGGAGGGGCATCTGGGCTGATGCCGCTTATCGCGTTCACGTCGTTGGGTGGCATTTGCAGTCAGGGAGCCTGACATGAGAACGATCAAAGCCCTCGCGTGCAGCGTGCTCGGGCTTGCGGCCGCGGCCGCATCGCTGGTGCTGCCCCCCGCCGCGGCGGCCGAGACGACGCTGAAAGTCTCGCTGCACTCCGATCTCAAGATCGTCGACCCGATCTGGACCACGGCGCTGATCAGCACCCATCACGGGATGATGATCTACGACACGCTGTTTGCGCTCGACCGCAATCTGCAGATCCAGCCGCAGATGGTGGAAAAGTGGACGGTGAGCGACGACAAGCTGACATGGACCTTCACCCTGCGCGACGGGCTCGCCTGGCACGACGGCGCGCCGGTGACGGCCGAGGACTGTGTCGCCTCGCTCAAGCGGTGGGCGGCCAAGGACGGCATGGCGCAGAAGCTCATGAGCTTCGTCGCCGAGCTGACGCCCACCGACCCCAAGACCTTCGTCATGAAGCTCAAGCAGCCCTACGGGCTGGTGCTGAGCACGCTGGGCAAGCCGACCTCGAATGTCCCGTTCATGATGCCGAAGCGCATCGCCGAGACCGATCCCAACACGCAGATCACGGAGACGATCGGCTCGGGTCCCTTCATCTTCAAGAAGGACGAATGGAAGCCGGGCGAGAAGGCCGTCTACCTGAAGAACCCCAACTACAAGCCGCGGGCCGAGCCGCCGTCGGGGTTTGCCGGCGGCAAGGTCGCCAAGGTCGACCGCGTCGAGTGGCTCTGGATCGCGGACGCCCAGACCTCCATCAACTCGCTCCTCAACGGCGAGATCGACTTCATCGAGGCGCCGCCGCACGACCTTCTGCCGCTGGTCAGCGACAATCCCAATATCGAGCTCCTCGTCGTCGCTCCGATGGGACGCCAGTACGCGTTCCGCTTCAACGTGCTGCACAAGCCCTTCGACAATGCCAAGGTGCGGCAGGCGGTGGCCTACGCCCTCAACCAGAAGGATTTCCTCGACGCCACCATCGGCAATCCCAAGTATTACCTGACGTGCAAGTCGATGTACCCCTGCGGCTCGCCGCTCGAGACGGCCAAGGGCTGGGAGGACAAGATCGAGAGCAACGTCGCCAAGGCCAAGGCGCTGCTCGCCGAGGCCGGCTACGACGGCACGCCGGTGGTGCTCATGCAGTCGACCGACATCCCCTCGCTCGCCAACCTCGCTCCGGTCGCCAAGTCGCTCATGGAGAAAGTCGGCTTGAAGGTCGACATGCAGGCCATGGACTGGCAGACGCTGGTGGCGCGCCGCAGCAAGAAGGACCCGCCGGGCAGCGGAGGATGGAGCGCCTTCCTCACCTCCTGGGGCTCGGTGGACGTGCTCGACCCGGTCGCCACCAACTTCCTCAATGCCAGCTGCGACAAAGCCACTTTCGGCTGGCCCTGCGACGCCGAGATCGAGCGGCTGCGCGACGCATTCGCCCGGGAGACCGATCCTGCCCGGCAAAAGCAGATTGCGGCGGCGGTTTCGGCGCGCGCTGCCGAGTATCCCACCCACATCGTGCTGGGTCAGTACCTGCAGCCATCGGCGTTCCGCAAGAACATCACCGGCGTCCTGGTCGCCACCAACGTGGTGTTCTGGAACATCGAAAAGAAATGACCTGGTCGATCGTAGCCCACGAGCCGGCCACTGGTGCCTTTGCGGTGGCGGTGGCGACGCGGGCATTCGCCGTCGGCGCCAGCTGCCCGTTCGTGCGCGCCGGCGTGGGCGCCGTGTCGACGCAATCGCTCACCAACCGCTACCTGGGGCCGGCCGTGCTCGATCTGCTGCAGCAGGGCCTGGCGCCCTCGGCCGCCATCGAGCGCGCGCTCGCCCGCGACGAGGGCCGCCACCTGCGCCAGGTGCACGCGGTCGACGCCCAGGGCCGGACGGCAGCCTGGACCGGGCGACATTGCGTGGAGTGGTGTGGTGAGCGCACCGGCGCTCGCTTCTCCGTGGCCGGCAACATGCTCGTCGGCGAAGCGGTCGTCGCCGCCACCTTCGAGGCATTCGAGACGCATGCCGATCTCGATCTGCCGGAGCGCCTGCTGGTGGCGATGGAGGCGGGGGAGAGACAGGGCGGCGACAGGCGTGGCAGACAATCGGCCGCCATGGTGCTCACCACCACCGAGGACTTTCCCGACCTCGACATCCGCGTCGACGACCACGCCGAGCCGCTCGTCGAGCTCGGCCGCCTGCTCGGGCTGTGGCGGCGCAGCTGGCCGGTGCGCCGATCCCTGGCACCGACCAGGGCCAACCCGTCCGGCTGCACCGACCTCGACGCCATCGAGGCGGGATGGCGTGCGCAAGGCCTCGATCTGCGCCTGCGCCGGTGATGGGCAGTCGCCACGCAAGGTGAAGCCGCCGATCAAGCCAGCGCCTTCTGCATCCCCTCGCGGGCCAGCTCGTCGGCGCGCTCGTTCTCGGGGTGGCCCGCGTGGCCGCGAACCCAGTGCCAATGGACCTCGTGTCGCTGGCGCGCGGCATCGAGACGCTGCCACAGCTCGATGTTCTTGACGGGCTTCTTGTCGGCGGTCCGCCAGCCGCGCCGCTTCCAGCCGTCGATCCAGGTGGAGATGCCGTTCCTGACGTACTCGGAATCGGTGTGCAGATCGACGCGC
>DASRDL010000258.1:0-3036 GCA_035652635.1 Hyphomicrobiaceae bacterium
ATGCTGGCGCTCGGCCTCGACCAGGGCCTCGCCCAGCCTCTGCTTGTTGCCCATGGTGGCCTGGCGCCAGCGCTCCACCACGCGATCGATCATGCTGCTGTCGCGGTCGAGGGCCGGGTCGAAGCGGCCGCTGCTCACCGACTCGCTTCTCGGGATGGCATCGGCCGGCAGCTCGCTGAAGCGCAGTCTGGTCGGCAGCGCCACGCCCTCACCGAAGGCGAACACCTCGCGCGTGCCGAGCGACGGCACGAAGGCCAAGAGGCCGGCGGCCGCATCCGACACGGCCGAGCGGATGATGTTCTGGTCGCGCTCGTTGGCCATGCGCATGGCGAAGATGGTGCTGCACTGGGAGATGATGGTGGAGTCGAGCTCGGCCGGGCGCTGCGTCACCACCGCCAGGAACACGCCGTACTTGCGGCCCTCCTTGGCGATGCGCGACACCGCCTTGCGGGTGGGGCCGAAGCCGATAGTCTTGTCGCCCGGGGCGTAGCGGTGCGCCTCCTCGCACACGAACAGCAGCGGCACGGCGCCGTCGCTCCACAGGCCGAAGTCGAAGGCCATGCGGCCCAGCACCGAGACGACCGAGTCCACCACCTCGGCCGGAAAGCCGGCGAGCTGCATCACCGTCATCGGCTTGCCGTTGGCGGGCAGGCGGAACAGTTGGCCCAGCACCTCGCCCATGGTGTCGCCGCCGACGTTGGCGTTGTCGAACATGAAGGCGTAGCGCGGGTCGCGACGCACGGTCTCGATGCGGGCGACGAGGCGGCTGAAGCGGGTGGTCGAGGAGCGGTTCTCGAGCTTGCCCATGCGCTCGTCGATGAGGCCGAGCAGGTCGGACAGCCGATAGGGCACGGGCGTGTCGACCGTGTAGCCGATCGAGCTCATGTCCTTGCGCAAGAGGTGACCCTCGCCGCGCGAGGCTGCGAACATGTTCTTGGCCTGCGGGATCACCTGCGAGAGGATTTCCACCTCGTCCTCGAGGCCCGGCCGGCCGCGGAAAAAGACGTCGACCATCTCCTCGAAGTTGAAGAGCCAGAACGGCAGCTTGAGGTTCTTCGGGTTCAGCACGTGGGCTCGGTCGCGGAACGAATGCCCGTACTCGTTGTGCGGATCGATGAGGAAGATGCGCAGATCGGGGCGCACGCGCAGGACCTCCCGCAGCAGCACGGCAACGCCGCTCGACTTGCCGACGCCCGTGCTGCCGAAGAGAGCGAAGTGCTTCCTCAGCATGTCGTCGACCTTGACGGCTGCCGGGATCGAGCCGTCCTGCTGCAGGTGGCCGATGCTGATGATGTCGGCGCCGGCGGTGTCGTAGACCACGCGCAGTCCGTCGCTGCCGAGCAGGCTCACGTGGTCGCCGACCACCGGATAGTCGGTGATGCCGCGCTGAAAGTGCGGGCGGCCGTTCTTGCCCTGCCTGATCTCGCCCAACAGGTCGACCCGCGCCGTCAGCTGCCGGGCCGCCTCTCCGGCCGCGGCGTCGCCGTCGACGTGGGTGATGACGGCCACCACCGCGGAGGCGGCCGTGTCGATGGCCAGGAACTTGCCGACCGTGACGCGCGCGCCGTCCTGCTCGCCCGAGCGGTCGGAGGCGGCGATCCTGATGCTCGCCTGCGAGCCGCTGACGGAAAGGACCTGCCCAGAGAGCGGCAAGGAACCACTGGGTGTATGCGCCATCGTCGAGCCCTGCTGGCGGAATTCCGGAGGGCGATACTGAACGGGCAAACGATTAAAGAAGTCCCTGCAAACCGCTCAAATTTGCGCTTACCGGGCTTGCGAGCACAGGTGCGAGGCGCCTCACAACGGTACCCGGATCGTGGCGCGCAGGCCGCCCATGGAGCTGGACCCCAGGGCTACGTCGCCGCCGTGGCTGCGGGCGATGTCGCGGGCGATGGCGAGCCCCAGCCCTGAGTTGCCGGTGTCTTGGTTGCGGGCGTGGTCGAGCCGGTAGAACGGGCGGAAGACGTTGTCCCGCTCGGCCGGGGGGATGCCGGGCCCGTCGTCGTCCACCTCGATCTTCAGCCAGTCGTCGTCGGCGGCGGCGCGCACGATCACGGTGTCGCCGAAGCGCACGGCGTTGGTGACGAGATTGGTGACGGCGCGCTTGAAGGCCTGCCGCTTCAGCGGCAGCACCAGGCCGTCCTTGGACTGGCGCACCCTGACCTCGATCGGCGTGCCCAGGTGCTCGGTCTCCTCCTGCACCTCGCTCAGGAGCTCGCGCACGTCGGTGGGCGCGGCCTCCTCGCCGCCGTCGCCCTTGGCGAAGGCCAGATAATCCTCCAGCATGTGCTGCATCTCGTTGACGTCGTTCCTGAGCGCCGCAATCTCCGGGCGGTCGCCGAGCAGGGCGAGCTCCAGCTTGAAGCGGGTCAGCACGGTGCGCAGATCGTGGCTGACGCCGGCCAGCATGGTCGTGCGCTGCTCGACGTGGTGGCGGATGCGCTCGCGCATCTCCAGGAACGCCTGCGCCGCCTGCCGCACCTCGCGCGCCCCGCGCGGCCGGAACTCGGGCGGCACGGGCCGCCCCTTGCCGAAGGCGTCGGCCGCCTCGGCGAGCCGCAGCACGGGACGGATCTGGTTGCGCAGGAACAGGATCGCCACGGTGAGCAGCACCACCGAGGTGCCCACCATCCAGATCAGGAAAATGTGCGAGTTGGAGGCGTAGGCCGCCCCGCGCTGGGCGACGAAGCGCAGGATGGCCCGGTCGAGCTTGATGCGGATCTCCACGTGCCGCGACTGCCCCACCGTGTCGATCCAGAACGGGCGCTTGACGGTGGAGCGGATCTCGTCGGACAGGGCGCGGTCGAGCAGGTCGAAGAAGGGCTTGGGCTGCGGGGTCGGCAGGTTGCCCGGCGGCAGCACCGCCACCGACAGGCCGAACCGGTTCTGGCCGATCTCGATCAGCTGGGCGATGTCGTCCTTGCTGCTGCTCTGCTCGTAGAGATCGACGATGGCCGCCATGTTGCGGGCGACGCCGTCCGACAGGCGCCGCGTCACCTGGTTCCAGTGCCGCTCCATGAAGGTGAAGGCGACCAC
>DASRDL010000259.1:0-6216 GCA_035652635.1 Hyphomicrobiaceae bacterium
GGCGTGGCTATGACGCGCAGGCAAAGGGCGGAGCCTGCGGGTCTTGCGCCCCCACCTGCCGCGTCCGGTATACCTGCCGTCATTGCCGCCCGCCGCCGCTCTGCCTTGCCGGGGATCAGACCCGCAGGGTCTGACACCTGGGCGGGTCCGCGTCAAACGGCAGCGCCATCACGATGGGCACGCACCCGATACCTCGCCCTCGGCGCATTCCGGGGCAACGCATCACGCACTGGCGGCGTCGAGCTGCTTGACGGCCTCCGCGTCGAGCTGCAGTCGCGCGGCGGCCAGCATCTCCTCGAGCTGTGCCAGGCTCGTGGCACTGGCGATCGGAGCGGCTATCGCAGGGCGCGTCATGAGCCAGGCCAGAGCCACTTGGCCGGGCTTGGCCCCGAGCCGGGCCGACACCGCGTCGAGCGCGGCGAGGATGCGGCGACCGCGGTCGTTGAGGTAGCCCTTGGCGCGGGCGCCGCGCGGGCTCTTGCCGAGATCGGCGTCCGAGCGGTACTTGCCGGTCAGGAACCCGGAGGCCAGCGAGTAGTAGGGGATGACGCCGATCCCCTCCTTCACGCACAGCGGCTGCAGCGCCTTCTCGAAATCGGCGCGGTCGGCCAGGTTGTAGAGCGGCTGCAAGGTCTCGTAGCGCGGCAGGCCCTTGGCGGCGCTCGTCTTCAGGGCCTCGGCCAGGCGCGGTGCCTCGTAGTTGGAGGCACCGATGGCGCGCACCTTGCCCTGCTCGATGAGCTTGGCGTAGGCGGCGAGCGTTTCCTCGAGCGGCGTCGCCTTGTCGTCGGTGTGGGACTGGTAGAGGTCGATGTAGTCGGTCTGCAGGCGCTTCAGCGAGTCCTCCACGCGCGTGAGGATGTAGTCGCGCCTGAGCCCCTGGCCGATGCCCGGCATCTCCATGCCGATCTTGGTCGCGATCACCACCTTGTCGCGGCGCCCGCGCGCCTTCAGCCACTTGCCGACGATGGTCTCAGATTCGCCTCCCTTGTGCCCCGGCACCCACTTGGAATAGACGTCGGCCGTGTCGATGGCATCGAAGCCGGCGGCCACGAAGGCGTCGAGCAGCTTGAACGACGTGGCCTCGTCGGCGGTCCAGCCGAACACGTTGCCGCCGAACATCAGCGGCGCAATGGAGATGCCGGACTTGCCCAGCGAACGCTTCTGCATGATTTTCCCCCGTGCTTTGCCTGCGCCCGCTCAGGCCAGTTGCCAGTCGAGCGTGATCTCGGCGTTCAATACCTTCGACACCGGGCAGCCGGCCTTGGCGCCCTCGGCGATCTTCTGGAACTGATCGCGGGTGATGTTGGGTACGGCTGCCTCGAGCTTCAGCGCCGACTTGGAGATCTTGAAGCCCGCGCCTTCCGGCTCGATGGTGACGGCGGCAGAGGTGGCAATGCGCGTCGGGGTGAAGCCGGCGCCGGTGAGCGCGAAGGCGAGCGCCATCGAGAAGCAGCCGGCATGTGCGGCGGCGATCAGCTCCTCCGGGTTCGTGCCCTTGGTGTCGCCGAAGCGGGTGTTGAAGCCGTAGGGCGTCGACGACAGCACGCCGCTGGTCGTGGTCAGCGTGCCCTTGCCCTCCTTGCCGGTGCCTTGCCACTCCGCGCGCGCCGTGCGTGTGATGCCTGCCATTGCTCTCGCTCCTCGATCCGTTTGCGCGGCCGCGGCCGCAACTTTTCTCTCGGGGCGGGAGCCTAGCGCAGATCGGCAGGAAACGCGAAGCACCCCGGCGGACCCCGGTACGGACCGGATGCGCGAGCCCGCCGGGGATCTCATGATCCGGGTGGCGCTAGGCGCGCCGCATGAGGCCGGCAATGAGCGATACGACGAAGAGGACGATGAAGACCCAGAAGAGCAGCCTCGCCGCCTCCATGGCAAAGCCGGCGACGCCGCCGAAGCCGACGGCGGCAGCGATCAGCGCCACGACCAGGAACACCAGCGCGTAGTAGAGAAGGTTGCCCACGTGTCATCTCCTGTCATCCGATTGTTGTCTCGTCCACTTGGTGTCACGGCGCCGAACTGCGCCGCCCCAGCTTGCTCGAAAACGCCCGGTCGGGCCGGAGAGTTCCGATGCGTGCCGCGGTTTCGCGGCGCCAATCCGTCATCTGCGCGATAGACTTGGTTTCGCCCCCGCTTCGCAACCGTAGCCGGAGCGGGGACGTTCTGTAGCCACGGAGCCGGATCGCGGCAGCCGCAGCGCAAGGAGAGAGGATTGGGCACGACCGAGACGCACGCGCCGATCGCCGAGCAGGCGCGCCGGTTCGCGCCCGTGGTGTGGCTCATCGGCAAGGTGCAGAGCGGCAAGACCTCCATCATCCGCGAGCTGACGCAGGCGAGCGAGGCCGAGATCGGCTCGGGCTTCGAGGCCTGCACGCGCACGGCGCGCGTGTTCGACTATCCGCCCGAGGCACCCATCATCCGCTTCCTCGACACGCGCGGCCTGGGCGAGGTGGCCTACGATCCCGCCGAGGACATCGCCTTCTGCGAGGGCCGCGCGCATCTGATGCTGGCCGTCGTCAAGGCGCTCGATGCCGAGCAGCGCCAGGTGGTGGAGGTGGTGCGCGCGGTGCGGCGGCGGCACCCGGATTGGCCGCTGGTGGTCGCGCAGACCAGCCTGCACGAGGGCTATGCCGAAGGCAGGGGCCACGTGCTGCCCTATCCCTTCGCCGCCCCCGACGCCGCCGACGCCGTGCCCGAGACGCTGCTGCGTGCGCTCGCGCATCATCGCGCGCTGTTTCGCGATCTTCCCGGGCGGCAGGTGCCGGCCTTCGTCCCCATCGACTTCACGCAGGCCGGCGACGGCCTCGAGCCCACGGGCTACGGCCGCGAGGCCCTCATCGAGGCGCTCATCGCCGCCGCGCCGGCAGCGGTGGGCGCGGCGCTCGGCGAGCTCGCCGCGGCCGCGGACGACGGCGTCTCGAGCCGGCTCAACGCCCACATCATGGGTTTCGCGCTCGCGGCCGGCGCCAGCGATGCCATCCCGGTGGCAGGCCTCGTCGCCGTGCCCGCCGTGCAGGCCGCCATGCTGCGCGAGCTCGCCAGGCTCTGCGGCGCCAGCTGGGACCGGCGCGCCTATGCCGAGTTCGCCGCCGCCCTCGGCGCCGGCACGCTCGTGCGCACCGCCTCGAGCTTCGGCATCCGCCAGCTGGTCAAGCTCATCCCCGTCTACGGACAGACCGCCGGTGCCGCAGCAGCGGCTGCCGCGAGCTTTGCCGCCACCTATGCCATGGGCAGGGCCGCCGCCTACTTCCTGACGCGGCGCCTGCGCGGCAAGCGCACCGAGGAGGTGGCGGCCGTCTATCGCGACGGCCTGCGGCACGCCTTCGGCCTGGCCAAGGCCCGCGAGGACGCCAGCGCCGCCGACGGAGGCCGCCGATGAGCCCGCCGCGCGCGCCCCTGCGCATTCCCCGTGCCCTGCTGCTGGCGGTGGCCCTCGTGCTGCCGGCGCTCAGCCTCGTTCCGCTCGGCACGCTCTGGCTGTGGCAGCACGGCTACCTGATCTACTGGGCGATCGGCACCTGCGTGGCGGTCGCCTGCCTCTACTACCTGCAGCGGCGCCTGATCGTGTCCGTTCCGGCCGACGCCGCCGTCGAAGCCGAAGCGGGGGACGCGGGCGAGGAGAGGTGGACGCCGCGCCAGGCAGAGGCCTGGGAGGATGTGCTGGCGCTGGCGCGTTCGGTGCCGGCCGCGCGCCTCACCAACCGCGACGCCGCGACCGCGCTCGGACTCGAGACGATCGAGCTCGTCGCCAGGCGCCTGCACCCGGAGCGCCGCGAGCCTCTCCTGCAGTTCACCGTGCCCGAGGCACTCGCCGTCGTCGAGCGCGCGAGCGCCAATCTGCGGGCGTTCATCCTCACGGCCTTCCCCCTGGGCGACCGCATCACCGTCGCCCAGGTGATGTGGCTCTATCGCTGGCGCGGCGCGCTGCAACTTGCCGAGAAGGGCTACGACCTGTGGCGCATCCTACGCCTGCTCAACCCGGTGTCCGCCGCCACCCAGGAGTTGCGCGAGACCTTCACGCGCCAGATCATCGAGGCGGGGCGCGAGCACCTGGGCCGCCGCCTGGCGCGCGCCTTCGTCAAGGAGGTGGGCCGGGCCGCCATCGATCTCTACGGCGGCAACCTGCGGGTGACCGAGAGCGACCTGCGCGCGCATGTCACGCCCGCCTCGCGCCGCGACCTCACCGCAGCGGAAGCGCGCGAGGCCGAACCCATCCGCATCCTGGTGGCAGGCCAAGCGGGCGCCGGCAAGTCGAGCCTGATCAACGCGCTGGCCGACGCCGTGGAGGCGGTCGCCGACGTCCTGCCGTCCACCCGGCGCTTCACCGCCTACCGTCTCACTCACGAGGGCCTGCCCGCGGCGCTCATCATCGATAGCCCGGGACTTGCCGGCAGCGGCAGCCATCGCCAGCTCGTCGAGGCCGCCGACGACTGCGACATGGTGCTGTGGGTCGTGTCGGCGGCGCGGGCGGCCCGCGAGGAGGATGCGCGCGCGCTCGCCGCCATCCGCCAGCATTTCGCCGCCGAGCCCAACCGGCGCCGGCCGCCGATGCTGCTGGTCCTCAGCCATGTCGACCAGCTGCGCCCGTTCGGCGAGTGGCAGCCGCCCTACGACGTGACACGGGCCGCGGACGAGAAGTCCCAGTCGATCCGCGCCGCGCTCGATGCCGCCTGTCGCGACCTCGGCTTCGCCGCGGGCGACGCCGTGCCCGTGCGCGCCGACGGCGGCATCGCGCCCTACAACATCGATGTGCTGTGGGCCCGGCTGATCGAGCTCGTCCCGGACGCGCAGCGCGCGCGCCTGTTGCGCACCCTCGCCGACATCGACAGCGGGCCCGGCTGGGCGCGGCTGTGGTCGCAGGCGGCCAACGCGGGCCGCGTCGTCAAGGCAACCCTCCTCGAACGGGACAAGGCGCCATGAGCAACGTCGGCCGTCCGACGACGGCACCTCAGCCGGCGCGAGCCCCGCATCCTGCCGCCGGCGCCGGCTACGATCCGTGGATGCGCGCGGCGCAGGTGGCTCTGGTCGGGCTCTTCGTCATTGCGCTGCTGTGGTGTGCCTACGTGGCGCGACCGGTGATCGTGCCGGTGGTCCTCGCCTGGGTGATGGCCAGCATTCTGCTGCCCGTGATCTGTCGGCTGGAGGAGCACGGCATCCCACGCGCCGTCTCGGCGATCGCGGTTACGCTGGCGCTTGCGTCCCTCGTGGCGCTCCTCGCCGTGCTGCTGGCCTCGCCCTTGAGCCTGTGGCTCGGCCGCACCAGCGAGGTCGGCCTCATTCTGCAGCGCAACCTGCAGTCGCTGACCCAGCCGCTCGCCGTCCTCGAGGAGGCGCGCAAGGCGCTCAACGCCGTCGGCACCGACGGGCAGCCGATGCTCAGGGTCGAGCCGCACACGGAGACGATGGTGACGACCCTTCTCGGCATCCTGACTCCGGCGGTGAGCCAGCTCGTGCTGTGCATCGGCGCGCTCGTCTTCTACCTCGTCTATCAGCAGAGCCTGCGCCGGACCGTTGCCCACCTCGTGAGCGGTCGCGAGGCGAAGCTCGCGACGCTGCGCACGCTCTCCGAAATCGACGAGGCGATGACGACCTATTTCGGCACCTTCACCGTCGTAAATCTGTGCCTGGGGCTGGCGACGGCCGCGCTGACCTGGGCCGTCGGATTGCCCAATCCGCTCCTGTGGGGCGTGCTCGCCGGCGTGCTCAACTTCGTGCCCTACCTGGGGCCTGCCACCGTCATCGGCATGCTGAGCGTGGCCGGTCTCTTGACCTTCGCGACGCTGGGCGAGGCCGTGGTGGCGCCGCTGGCGTTCCTCGCCGTTGCGACGATCGAGGGGCAATTCGTCACGCCGGCACTCATGGGCCGGCGGCTCGATCTCAATCCATTCGCCGTGTTCCTGGGGATCGCGTTCTCGACCTGGCTGTGGGGACCGGCCGGAGCCTTCCTGGCCGTGCCCCTGCTGATGGCGCTGACCGTGGCGCTGGGCCGCGCCTTCGCCGACGACAGGCCCGAGCTGCCGGATTGAACGAATTGCCGGCCCCGGCGTTCTCCCATCGAAACGGCGTCAGCTGAGCAAAAAACGGAGAACGACGAGATGGCACAGAGCACCCAGCCCCGCGAGCATGCGAGCCAGGCCGGCTCCATGGCTCACGACATCAATGAGAAGGTGAGCGATCGCTTCGAGCGCATGGCCGACAAGGCGACGGACCAGTTCA
>DASRDL010000260.1:0-6945 GCA_035652635.1 Hyphomicrobiaceae bacterium
GCGGAAAGCTGCGGCAGCGGGGGGCCGCTCGCCCGTGTCGACACGCTCCATGAACAGCGATGCCTCGCGCTCCCAGCCCGGCTCGAGGGCCGTGTCGGCATGCAGGAACAGGAGCCACGGGAAGCGGGCCTGCTCGGCGCCTGCCGCCAGCTGCGGGCCACGTCCGCCGCTCCGCCGCACAATGTCGGCACCGGCGCTGTCGGCAATTTCCACGGTCCGGTCGGTCGAGCCGCCGTCCACGACCACCACCTGGCGCACGAGGCCGTCGATCGCCGCCGGCACCAGCGCGGCGAGCGTCGGGGCAAGCGTTGCCTCGGCGTTGAGGGTGGGGATCACGACGGAGATCATGGCGCGCACTATAGGCAGGCCCCCGAAGCGATCAAACTGGCGGCCGCCGGCAATGAATGTTCTTGATATGTTCCCGTTCGTGGGTTAAGACGGGCGGCCTGCCAGGCAAATGTGGAGCGCCAGATGGCCGGCCGCACCAGGGACGACACCGAGACCGCCCGGAACCGGGAGGCGCTGGTCGATGCCGATCGCCGGCGCGGCCGCGGTGCCCGGTCGAACCGGGCCGGGCGGTTCGAGAGCGAGCTGCGCGAGACCTTCGACGACGGCTGGGAGAGCCTGGCCGAGCTCGCCCCGTTCAAGACCGATGTCTATCGCGAGATGGCCAAGAGCATCATCGCCACCAACGACAGCCCGGATATCGGTTTCGGGCAGTCGATCAATCCCTACAGGGGCTGCGAGCATGGCTGCATCTATTGCTTCGCCCGCCCCACCCACTGCTACCTCGGCCATTCGGCCGGGCTCGACTTCGAGACCAAGCTCTACGCCAAGGTCAATGCCGCCGAGCTGCTCGAGGCCGAGCTGGCCCGCCCGCGCTACGTTCCGAAGGTGATCGCGCTCGGCGCCGTCACCGATCCCTACCAGCCGATCGAGCGAGAGCATCGCATAACGCGCGCCGTGCTGGAGGTGCTGGAGCGGGCCTCGCACCCGGTCGGCATCGTCACCAAGTCGGCGCTGGTGGCGCGCGACGTCGATATCCTCGCCAGGATGGCGCAACGGCAGCTCGTCAAGGTGGCGATCTCGGTGACGACGCTCGATCGCCGGCTCGCGCGCAAGATGGAGCCCCGGGCCGCCACACCGCCGCGGCGCCTGGAGGCGATCAGGATGCTGAGCGCGGCCGGGGTGCCGGTGTCGGTGCTGGTGGCGCCGATCATCCCCGCCGTCAACGACAGCGAGATCGAGCGCATCCTCGCAGCCGCCCGCGAGGCCGGTGCGGCCGAGGCGGGATGGGTGCTGCTGCGCCTGCCGCTCGAGCTCAAGGAGCTGTTCCGCGAGTGGCTGGAGACGGAGCTGCCCGATCGCGCGCGGCGCACCATCAATGTCCTGCGCTCGATGCACGGCGGCAGGGACTACACACCCCAATGGGGCATCCGGCAGCGCGGCCGAGGTCCCTACGCGGAGCAGATCGGCGCCCGATTCCGCCTGGCTGCCAAGCGCTTGGGACTGAACGAGCGCAGCTTGAAGCTGCGCACCGACCTCTTTCGGCCGCCGGCCGGCAAGGGTGGGCAGCTCAGCCTCTTTTGACAGGCGCGCGCCTTGACGCGAAGCTCCCCGCACAACGGGGCGATTCGCGGGCATGAAGGCCACCTTCGAAGTGGAAAGGTTCGAGCTTGCCGTGCATGGGGGCCCCGTCGCCGGGGTCGACGAGGCCGGCCGCGGGCCGCTCGCCGGGCCGGTGGTGGCCGCCGCCGTCGTGCTCGACCCGGAGGCCATTCCGGACGGCATCGCCGACAGCAAGGCGCTCGACGCCAAGACGCGCCGCTCGGTCTATCAGGCGATCATTGCCACCGCCCAAGTCGGCATCGGCGTGGCCGGGGTCGACCGCATCGATGCCGACAACATCCTCAACGCCTCGCTGTGGGCGATGGCACAGGCCGTCGCGGTGCTCGAGCGGCGGCCCAAGCTCGTGCTCGTCGACGGCAACAAGGCTCCGCTGCTGGAGTGCGCCGCGCGCGCCATCGTGCAGGGAGATGCCAAATGCCTGTCGATTGCCGCAGCCTCCATCGTGGCCAAGGTGACACGCGATGCCATCATGGCCGAGATCGCGCGCGATTATCCGCACTATGGCTTCGAGCGCCACAAGGGCTACGGCACCCGCGAGCACCACGAGGCCATCGCCCGGCACGGCGTGACGCCCCACCACCGCCGCTCGTTCCGCCCCGTGCAGCTGGCGCTGGGGCTGGCGTAGCCGGCCCGTCCTGATGGCTGCCCATGACGACGTGTCGCACGACAAGCGTACGCTGCACGGCTACGCACCCGGCATGATCCGGCGCCTCTACGATTGGACATTGTCACTTGCTGCCCGCAAGACCGCGGAAGCCTGGCTGGGCGTCATTGCGTTCGTGGAGAGCTCGTTTTTCCTGGTACCGGCGGACGTGCTATTCCTCCCGATGGCCTTGGCGCGCCCGGAGCGGGCCTACCGCTATGCCCTGATTGCGACGCTTGCCTCCACGCTGGGCGGGATAGCCGGCTATCTCCTGGGCGCCTTCGCCTATGACGCCGTGGCCAAGCCGGTGCTCGCCTTCTACGGCAAGCTCGGCGAGTTCGAGCGCCTCCGGGCCTGCGCGGGTCGAGAGACTACGATGGTGCTCCTCGTCACCTCGGGCCTGTCGCACTTGCCGCCGATCAAGGTGGTCACGATCCTGTCAGGCGTGGTGCAGGTGGGTCTGGCCTTTTTCATCGTGTCGTGCGTCATCGCCCGCGGCGCGCGCTTCTATGCCCTTGCCTGGGGACTGCGCAGCTACGGCGTTCCCATCAAGGCCTTCATCGAGAAGCGCCTGGGCCTGATTGCGGGGTTGGCGGCCGTGGTCGTCATTGCGCTCTATCTTGCGGTTAGAACGTTTGCCGGATCGGGTGCGTTGACGTCCTGCTGAGGTCAAGATCGGCCTATCGCAGCCGGGTCCATTGCACGCGATCTTCCGACGAGGACACCCATGCTGAGGCCCGACCACCCCGAGCGAGGCGCCGCCTACCGGATGGGCGCGCTGGTGCTGTTCGCGGCCGCGGCCGTGATCCTCGGCGCGCTGGCCTTCGAGCACATCGGTGGCCTTCCGCCGTGCCCCTTGTGCCTCGAGCAGCGCTACGCCTACTACGCCGGCATCCCGGCGTTGTTCCTGGCGCTGGTGCTGCTCGCCGCCGGCTGGCCGCGGGCCGCGGCGGCGGTGTTCTTCCTCGTGGCCGCGGCGTTCCTCGCCAACGCCGGGCTCGGCGCCTATCACGCCGGCGTGGAATGGAAGCTGTGGCCGGGGCCCGACACCTGCTCGGGCACCGCGGCGCCGCTCGGCGGCGGCAAGGGCGGCATCCTCGGCCAGCTCTCCGCCACGCGCGTCATTCGCTGCGACGAGGCGCCGTGGCAACTCTTCGGCATCTCGCTGGCGGGCTGGAATGCACTTGCCTCGCTCATGCTGGCGGCAGGCGCCGTATCCGCGGCGCTGCGGGCACTGCGCGGCTGAGATCGAGCCCGGCGGCGAAGAATTCACTGTCCCGCACACGCCCTATGCCTATACTCGAGCGCGATCGCGCCGGCTGACGAGAGCAACGCCGTCGATCGAGGAGGGAGAATGCGCCGCATCGGCCTTTGCTGTGCACTCGCCCTGCTGGGGGCTGCATCCGTTGCGCTCAGGGCCGAGGACGGCGGCTTCGCCGCCACCACCGACGCTCGAGCCGCCGTCAAGAAGGCCGTGCCGAAGAAGGCGCGCAAGCCGACGGGGCCACCGGCCAAGGAGCTGTTCGGCGCCGCCAAGACGCCGGCCCCCATGGCGGCGCGCGCCATCGGCTTCTACGCCAAGGGTTGTCTCGCCGGCGGCACTGCGTTGCCCGTGGACGGCGAGGCCTGGCAGGCGATGCGGCTGTCGCGCAACCGCAACTGGGGCCATCCCGCCCTGGTCGCCCTTGTGGAGAAGCTCGCCGTCGAGGCGCGCGACAAGGACGGGTGGCCGGGGCTTCTGATCGGCGACCTGTCGCAACCGCGCGGCGGGCCGATGTTGACGGGCCATGCCAGCCACCAGGTGGGCCTCGACGCCGACATCTGGCTCACCCCCATGCCGGACCGGCGCCTCACCAGGCAGGAGCGCGAAGACCTCTCCGCCACCTCCATGCTGGCGGCCGAGAAGGTGTCGGTCGACCCGAAAATCTGGACGGAGGCGCACGCCCGCCTGCTGAAGCGTGCGGCCTCCTATCCGGCGGTCGAGCGCGTCTTCGTCCACCCGGCCATCAAGAAGGCATTGTGCGATTGGGCCCCCAAGGACGGCGATCGCTCCTGGCTCAAGAAGATCAGGGCTTACTGGGGCCACCACTACCATTTCCACGTGCGCATCGGCTGCCCCAAGGGCAGCACCGGCTGCGAGTCGCAGCCGCCGCCGGCCGACGACGGCTGCGGCAAGGAGCTCGAGCACTGGCTGGCGCTGGTCAAGCCCAAGCCGGCTCCGGCAACGCCGCCGCCGGCAAAGCCGACGCCCCCCAAGCCCGTGATCACGCTCGACCAGCTGCCCGCCGATTGCCGCGCCGTGCTGGCGAGCGGCAAGGAGCCGCCCGTGCCGGTGATGGCATCGAAGCCCTCGGCCGCGCAGGCGAGCACGACCAAGAAGCCGGCCGCAGCGGCCGTGGCGAAGTGAGAAAAAGGGGCCGGACCAAGTCCGACCCCTCGCTCGTATGGTCGCATCGAAGAAGGCGGGTGGTGCGAGGGGTATGACCCCTCGCTTGCGCTCAGATCACCTGGCCGCTGGCGTCGTCGATCAGATGCATGTTGTTGAGGTTGGCGGCCAGCCGCAGCGACGCGCCGTCCCGCGCGCCCGCATTGGGGTTGACGCGGCCGCACACCTGCGCGCCGTTGAGCGGGAAGTAGACCAGCGTCTCCATGCCCATGGGCTCGGTGACCTCGAGCTTGGCCTCGAACGGTACCTCGCCCGGCTCCAGGTGCGGTCCGGCCTCGGTGATGTGCTCGGGCCTCAACCCGAGCAGCAGCTTGCCGTTCTTCGCGCAGCCGCGATAGCGCTCGGCGCGCGCGGGCGGCACCGGCAAGGCCAGATCGTCGGACAGCCGGATCGCCAGGCCGCTGCCGTTCTCCTCCATGCGGCACGGAATGAAGTTCATGGCCGGCGAGCCGATGAAGCCGGCGACGAAGCGCGTCTTGGGGTCGTGGTAGAGCTGGTGCGGCGTGCCGACCTGCTCGATGATGCCGTTGTTCATGACCACCACGCGATCGGCGAGCGTCATGGCCTCGACCTGGTCGTGGGTGACGTAGATGGTGGTGGTGCGCACCTTCTGGTGCACCTTCTTGATCTCGGTGCGCATCTGCACCCTGAGCTTGGCGTCGAGGTTGGACAGCGGCTCGTCGAACAGGAACACCTTGGGGTTGCGCACGATGGCGCGGCCCATGGCGACGCGCTGGCGCTGGCCGCCGGAGAGCTGCTTGGGTTTGCGGTCGAGCAGCTCGGTGATGTCGAGGATGCGTGCCGCCTCGTCGACGCGCTTCTTGATCTCGGCCTTGGGGAAACGCTTGAGCCGGAGCCCGAAGGACATGTTCTGCGCCACCGTCATGTGCGGATAGAGCGCGTAGTTCTGGAACACCATGGCGATGTCGCGGTCCTTCGGCGGCACGTCGTTGACGACGTCGCCGGCGATGGAGATCTCGCCCGCGGTGATGTCCTCCAGCCCCGCGATCATGCGCAGCGTCGTCGACTTGCCGCAGCCGGACGGCCCGACCAGCACGACGAACTCGTGGTCGGCGATGTCGAGGTCGATGCCGCGCACGGCCTCCACCTCGTCGTAGCGCTTCACGACCTTGCTCAGTTTGACTTCCGCCATGGATATCGCTCAGCCCTTGGTGGCGCCGGCGGTGAGGCCGGCAATGTAGTAGTCCATCAGGAAGGCGTAGATGATGAGCGGCGGCGCCGCGCCGAGCAGTGCCCCGGTCATGATCTGGCCCCAGTTGAAGACGTCGCCCTTGATCAGGGAGGTGATGATGCCGACCGGCAGCACCAGCTGGTCGGCCGAGGTGGTGAAGGCGAGGGGATAGAGGAACTGTGCCCAGCTCACCGTGAAGGCAAAGATGGTGGCGGCGATCAGGCCCGGCAGCGCCACGGGAATGAAGATCTTGGTGAGCGTCTGCATCCAGGTGGCGCCGTCGATGAGGGCCGCCTCGTCGAGCTCCTTCGGGATCGAGGCGAAGTAGCCGATCATGATCCAGGTGCAGAACGGCACGGTGAGCGTGGGGTAGAGGATCAGCAGCACCCACCAGCGGTTGATGAGCTCGATGCCCGTCCACTCGTTGAACACCGCGAACATCTTGAACAGCGGCAGGAACAGCAGCGTCTCGGGGATCAGGTAGGTGAGGAACACGCCGGTGGCCAGCGTCGCCGAGCCCCAGAACTTCATGCGTGCCAGCGCGAAGGCGGCGGGAACGGAGATGAGCATCGTGAGGCTGACGACGATCACCGAGACGATGGCCGAGTTGCGGAAGTAGGTGAGATAGGCGTTGGAGGTGAGCAGCTCCTTATAGTTCTCCAGCGTGGGGTGATAGACCCACCAGGGGTTGGTCGCCGCCGAGATCTCGGCGCTCGTCTTGAGCGACGTGATCAGCATGTAGACCGGCGGCAGCAGGAAGAAGATCGCGAACAGCACGAGGAACAAGTAGGACCAGCGGAGCGCCCACTTTCGGTCGCGGCTCATGCTGCCGAGCCTGCGGCGGGCCGGTGCCGCCGCCGGGGCTGCTGTGGCGATTGCCATGGCTACACCTCGCTGCCTCTGCGCGTGATGTCGCGCAGGATGAAGACTGCCGCCACCGCCAGGATCGGCACCATGAACAGCGACACGCTGGCACCGAGCGGGATGTCGCCGCCCTCGATGCCGACGCGGAACGACCAGGTGGCGAACACGTGC
>DASRDL010000261.1:0-8307 GCA_035652635.1 Hyphomicrobiaceae bacterium
TCGGTGGCGAGCACGCTGAACTGGCCGCCGATCACCTTGGCGATGCCGAAGTCGGTGATCACCAGCGTGAAGATCACGAAGCTGGCGCTGATGACGCCGAACTTCACGCCCGGCAGCGTCACGGTGAGGAAGGTGCGCCGGGCGCTCGTGCCCATCGCCGCCGCCGCCTCGTAGAGGCGCTGGTCGGCGAGGGAGAGCGCCGCGCTCAGGATGAGCACGGCATGCGGGAAGCAGTAGAACACCTGCGACAGGACGATGCCGATCGGGCCGTATATCTCCCCTCCCATCAGCCACGACTTCAGGAAGCCCTGGTTGCCGAAGATGTAGATGAAGGAGATGGCGGGCAAAAGCGAGGGGGCGAAGATCGGCAGCAGCGCGGCCGACAGGAACAAGGGTTTCGCCCGCATGGCCGTGCGCTGCAGGCAGTAGGCGTAAGCGAAGGCCAGGGGGACGACGATGGCTGTGGCCAGCGTCGACACGCACAGGCTGTTCCACAGCGAGGAGACGAGGGAAGGCGTGGCGAAATAGCGGGCGTAGTTGGCAAGCCCGACGAATTCGCCGCGTGCGTTCTGCACGCTCTTGACGAGCAGCACGCCGAGCGGCAGGGCGACCGTGACGGTCAGCCACACGACGAGCAGCGCCGTGAGGCCGCCCACCACGAGGTCGTCCCGCGAGGCACGCTGCCGCACGGCACGGCGTCGCACCGCCGCGCCGGCCGGCAATGTCGCCTGCGAGGTCGCGGCACTGGCCATGGGGCGCTCCGCGGGCTCAGGCCGGGAAGACGCGGACCGCCTCTGGCGGCAGCGCCACGGAGACCACCTGCCCGGTCTCGATGCCGAGATCGCGCATGGCGTTGGCCGCCACGTCGGCAGCGATGCGCGCGTCGGGGGCGCGGCTCGGCGCCAGCGTCAGGCGACAGAAGCCGCCGCGGAAGCCGAGACCCAGCACGCGCGCCTCGAAGCAGTTGGCCTCGGCCGACGGCGGGCCGGAAAGTCTCAGATCCTCGGGCCTGATGGCGATGTGCACGCGCGCCCCGGCGCCGAGCCCGTGACATTCCGCGGCGGCGAGTTCCAGATCGCCGATGCGGATCGTCACCGGCCCCGTGGCCATGGCCGGCACGAAGCTCATGGTGCCGACGAAGTCGGCGACGAACGCCGTCCTCGGCCGCCCATAGACCTCGGCCGGCGTGCCGACCTGCTCGATTGCGCCCTGGTTCATCACCACCATGCGGTCGGCGAGGGCCATTGCCTCGTCCTGGTCGTGCGTGACCATGATGGTGGTGATGCCGAGGTGGCGCTGCAGCGACTTGAGCTCCTCGCGCAGGCGCAGGCGCACGCGCGCATCCAGTGCCGAGAGCGGCTCGTCGAGGAGCAGCAGCGACGGCGACGTGGCCAGTGCCCGGGCCAGCGCCACCCGCTGCTGCTGGCCACCGGAGAGCTGCACGGGATACTTCCTGGCCTGGTCGGCGAGACCGACCATGTCCAGCAGCTCGTTCACGCGCGCTGCGATCTCGCGCCGGCTGCGCCTCTGGTTGACGAGCCCGTAGCCGACGTTGGCGGCCACGGTGAGGTTGGGAAAGAGAGCGTAGGACTGGAAGACGATGCCGAAGTCGCGCGCCGACGGCGGCAGATTGGAGACGTCGCGGCCGCCGAACTCGATGGTGCCTTTGCTCTGCAGGTCGAGGCCGGCAATGGCGCGCAGAAGCGTGGTCTTGCCGCAGCCCGACGGACCCAGGAAGCAGACGAACTCGCCGTCGAGGACGTCGAGCGAGATCGATTTCAGCGCCTCGAACCTGCCGAAGCGCTTCGACACGTTGCGGATGCCGACCCGCACGGAGCGCGAGTGCGCCGCCGCACCGCTTCCCGTCGACACCCCGTTTGCCTTCATGTTCCTCTGACCCCCGGGCGGGCGGCCGGGCGCAGGCCGGCCGCCCTGCCGTCGATCACTTCTTCGGCTGCGCCTTGCCGTCGTAGCGCTTGGTCCACTCGGCGAGGATACGCTCGCGGTTCTCGGCCATCCAGGCGAAGTCGTTCTTGACCATGGCAGCCTCCGCGGTGGCCGGGTAGTTGGCGGGCGCCGCCTTCACGGCGCCGTGGGCAACGATTGCATAGTACTTGCCGTAGAGCTCGTTGGCGTCCTTGGTCGCGACCCAGTCCGCAACTTTCTTGGCGGCCTCGAGGCTCTTGGTGCCCTTGACGATGGAGGCCGCCTCCATGTCCCAGCCGGCACCCTCCTTGGGCAGAATGATATCGATCGGCGCCCCGTTGGTCTTCTCCTTGGCGCCGCGCATGTCGAAGCCGATGCCGGCCATGCGCTCGCCCTTGGCGGCCTGCACGCACGGAGCCGAGCCCGAGTGCGTGTAGACGGCGATGTTCTGGTGCAGCTTGTCCATGAACTCCCAGGCCGCCTTCTCGCCCATGATCTGGATCCAGGCGGCGACCGTCAGATAGCCGGTGCCGGAGGAGGCCGGATGCGGCATCACCACCTGGTCCTTGAACTCCGGCTTGGTGAGGTCGGCCCACGAGACCGGGGCGGCGGCCTTGCGCTTCTCGCCCTCGGGCTTGTTGAAGCAGACGACCGACAGGAAGGCGTCCATGCCGGTCCAGGTGTAGGGCTCGCTGCCGTCCTTGAAGGCCGCCTTGAGCGCGTCGCTGCCTGCGGGCTTGTAGGCCTCGAGCAGGCCCTCCTTCTCGAACAGCAGCATCGAGGAGGCGGCGAGCCCGAGCACCAGGTCGGCCTTGGGGGCGGCCTTCTCAGCCAGGAAGCGGGCCGTGATGACGCCGGTGGAGTCGCGCACCCAGTTCACCTCCACGCCGGGCACGGCCTTCTCGATGGCGGCCTTGAAGGGGGCGAGCTGGTCGTTCTCGAGGGCGGTGTAAATCGTGAGCTTGGTTTGTGCGGCGGCCGTGGAGGCAAGGCCTGCCGCGAGCGCCAATGCGGCGCCGAGCTTGGCAAACGTCTGCATCTGATTGCTCCCCTTCAATCGCATCTTGCGAGGCGTCCGGTGCGGACGCGGCAGCAATGACGGACTTGCATTACAGTTCAGTGACAGTCCCGATGCAAACGCCGCGCCCGACGGGCACGGGCCTCCCGCTGCTCTTTCCCGCGTGCCGAGCTTGACGCCGGCTGCCGTTTCACGCCATGCCACGACGCGAAGCGGGCAGGCAGAGGGCCGCCCGGCGCGGCGGTTACGAGGGGTTCCCGGTGGCGCAGGCTGTCAGCCAGAGGAGCTTCGACGTCGCGGTGGTCGGTGCCGGCATCGTCGGGCTGGCGCACGCGCTGGCAGCGGCGCGGCTGGGCAAGAGCGTGGTCGTCATCGACCGCGATGCCCAGGCAAATGGCGCATCCATCCGCAACTTCGGCTTCGTCACCGTCACCGGCCAGCAGCGCGGCGCGTGCTGGCGCCGGGCCATGCGCTCGCGCGACGTGTGGCTGGAGGTGGCCGATGAGGCCGGCATCGCCGTCGAGCATGCCGGGCTGTGCGTCGCCGTCCGCCGGCCGGAGGCGGTGCGCGTGGTCGAAGCGTTTCTTGCGACCGAAATGGGCACGGACTGCCGTCTGCTGACGCCGGCCGAGGCGGCGGCTCATGTTCCCGGACTGCGGCAGCCGGCGCTCGCCGCCGCCCTGTGGTCGCCGCACGAGCGCCGCGTCGAGAGCCGCACCGCCATCCCCAGGCTCGCGCACTGGCTCGAGCAGCGGTGGGGGGTGACGTTCCTGCGCTCGGCCCTGGTCAAGGCGGTGGCGCCGCCGCGCATCGAGACGACGCGCGGCTTGGTGCACGCCGAAGCGGCGATCGTCTGCCCCGGCCACGACCTGCAGTCGCTGTTCGCCGACCGCATCGCCGCCTATCGCCTCACCACCTGCAAGCTGCACATGCTGCGGCTGGCGCCGGGCGATCCCTCCTTCCGCCTCGGCGCCGCGGTGATGTCGGACCTCGGGCTCGTGCGCTACCTGGGCTATGCCGAGCTTCCCGAGGCTGACGCCCTCAGGCGCCGTCTGATGGCGGAGGAGAGAGCCGCGCTCGACAACGGCGTGCATCTCATTGCCGTGCAGTCCGCCGACGGCAGCCTGGTGGTGGGCGACAGCCACCACTACGGCGAGACGCTCGATCCGTTCGCGCCCCAGGCGGTGGACGACATCATCCTGGGCGAGCTCGACGCCGTGCTCGACGTGCCCGGCCGCAGCGTGCGCGAGCGCTGGGTCGGCGTCTATGCCTCCGCCGCCGATCGCCTGATGCTGGTCGACCGGCCTGGCGACGCGGTCCGCATCGTCATCGTCACCAGCGGCACCGGCGCCTCGACCGCCTTCGCCATCGGCGAGGAGGTCGTTGCCGATCTCTACGGCGCGCCCAGCTGAGGAGCAGTCCCGTGCATCTGAAGGCCGTGGTATTCGACTGGGCCGGCACGACCGTGGACCACGGCTCGCGCGCGCCGATGGGCGCCTTCGTGGAAGTATTCTCCCAATTCGGCGTGGCGATCGGCATCGAGGAGGCGCGGGGCCCCATGGGCCTGCCCAAGCGCGACCACATCGCGGCGCTGCTGCGCGATGCCGACATCGCCGCCCGCTGGGCCGAGGCGCACGGCGCTCCACCCGGAGAGCCCGACGTCGACCGCATCTACGAGATGTTCGTGCCGCTCAACGCCAGGGTGGTGGCCGACTACGGTGCGCTCGTTCCAGGCGTGGCCGAGACGGTGGCCGAGCTGCGCCGCCGCGGCCTCAGAATCGGCTCCACCACCGGCTACACGCGCGACATCATGGAGCGTCTGCTGCCTGTCGCCGCCGCGCAGGGCTTCGCCCCCGACAACCTCGTGTGCGCCGGCGATCTGCCGCTCGGCCGCCCCACGCCGCACATGATGTACAGGTGCTTCCTCGATCTCGGCGTGTGGCCGGCGAGCGCGGTGGTCAAGGTCGACGACACCGGGCCCGGCATCGCCGAGGGGCTGGCCGCCGGCTCATGGACGGTGGGCGTTGCCCTGTCGGGCAACGCCGTGGGCCTTTCGCGCGAGGAGCTGGCGGCCTTGGGCGATGCCGAGCGGTCCGCGCTGCGCCGCCGTGCGGCGGCCACGCTGGAGCGCGCCGGCGCCCACTACGTGATCGACAGCGTCGCCGACCTGATGCCGATCATCGACCGGATCGAGAGCCGCCTCGCCCGCGGCGAGCGGCCGTGAGAGGCTGCGCGCCGGAGCACATTGCGACCATACCGAAGGATTGCGCCGGCAGCGTTGTCATCCCGGCCTCGGGTGTCAGCTCGAGAGCCGGGCCCAGGGCCAAGAATCCGCCCTGGGTTCCGGATATTGCGCTGACGCGCAATTCCGGGATGACAGTGACGCCGACTGATCGGAAAGCGCTCAACGGCATGCGCGAGAGTGCAGCCGTCACTTGCCGAGCAGCACGTCCTTGGCCTCGTTGATCTTGGCGGCGAGGAAGGTGGAGCCGCCGCGGTCGGGGTGCAGCTTCATCATCAGCTCGCGGTGGGCACGCCGGATGTCCTCCTCGCCGGCGCCAGGCTTGAGGCCCAGGACGTCGAGCGCCTGCTCGCGGGTCATGCGCCCGTCGGGGGACGGTGCATCCCGACCTTCGGCGCGGGCCATGTCCTCGCGCCAGCTCGCATGCACGCGGTCGAGATAGGCCTCCACGATCTGGGCCGACTGCGGGTCGGTGAAGCGGCAGTCCTGCCACAGGTGTGCGAGCTCGACGGGTTTCAGCTCTTCGATGCGGCGGCCGGCGAAAAAGCCCTTGAGCACGCGGCCGCTGATGTCGCCCGTGTCATGGTCGAGCTCGACCTCGAGGTGCTCGGTGACGACGCGGGAGGATTGCCCCGGCGACGGCTGCGCCCGGCCGGGGAAGCCCGGGAACCCGCCGCGCCCCCACAACAGCCACGAGCCCATCGCCGCCAGCGTCATGGCGTAGCCGACGAGGCCGCGGAACACGAGGAAGCCCGCGCCCGCCAGCAGGGCGACGCCGCCGATCATGCGCAGCTGTCGTGCGAGCACCTGCGGATTGGCAATCGTGTAGGCCCGCGTGGCGAGCAGGAGAAGGAGCAGCGCGGCGAGGCCCAGCAGCAGGAATTGCATGGGGTGCAGCGCGCCTCCTCATCCGAGCTGCTGCAGCAGGCGGCGTGCACCGTGACCCGACAGCGCAGCCAGCGCCTTGCGGCCGCCCGCGGCATAGACGGCGACGGCCGACAGCAGCTCGCGCAGCTGCGCCGCCGATCCGGCATCGAAGCGGCACCAGGCCCCTTTGGTGAGCCGGGCGATTTCGCGGAACGCCTGCTCGGCCCGCGCGTCGCTCCCCTCCTGGAACAGGAACACGGGCACGCCGATGAGGGCGAGCTCGCCGGCGCGCCCGCACAGGTCGTCGATCTCCTCCTCCATGCAGTCGCCGACGTAGACGAGCGCGCTCACCGCCTTCCTGGCGGCCTCCGCGCGCGCATGCGAGAGCACCTTGCCGATCTGGGTGAAGCCGCCGGCGCAGGCGACGCGCGTCATGAGGCCCGCGAGCGCATCGGGGTCCGACACCCAGCGCGAGGCGCGGCACTCGCCGGCGCCGCGGAAATAGACGAGCTGCACGTCGAGCCCGCCCACCGCCTTGACGGCGTGGAACATGTCGGCCTGCAGCGCCAGGGCCATGTCCCAGGTGGGCTGGCGGCTCATGGTGGCGTCCATGGCGAAGATCAGCCGCCCACGTGCCATCCCCGCACGGGGCGCCAGCGACTTCATGCGGCGGACGAAGTCGGCGACGTCGGTGTCGCTGGTGGGGCGCGCCGGCGCCGTCTGCGGCGTTGCGGCGGGCAGGCTGCCTTGCGGGTCGCGAGTGCCGGCCTTGCCGGCGCTGCCGCCGTCCGACCTGGTCTTGTCGCTGCTCATGCTGCCTCCTTGCCCCGCTCGGCACTCGGCCCGTGTCCAGAGCCTGCTCGACCGCGGCAAAGCATCGGCCCAGTCATAAATCCATCATATGAACATGGCGCTTCCTTAGCCCGCCGGCAATGTGCCATCTCCGGACCCGTGCGCTGTCCCGTCCGGCTGGTGGCCTACCCCTCCCCCAGCCCGAGCAGCCCGACATTGCCGCCCGTGGCGGTGATGTCGGTAGTGCGCACGCGCTCGGTGGCGAAGCGGGCGAGGTAGTTGGGCCCGCCGGCCTTGGGGCCGGTGCCGGAGAGGCCCTCGCCGCCGAACGGCTGGACACCGACCACGGCGCCGATCTGGTTGCGGTTGATATAGAGATTGCCGACACGGGCCCGCTCGGTGACGAGGTCGGCGACGGCGGCGATGCGGCTGTGCAGCCCGAGGGTGAGGCCGTAGCCGGTGGCGTTGATGGCATCGATCACCCGGTCGAGGTGCCCGCCCTCGAAGCGCACCACGTGGAGGATGGGGCCGAACACCTCCTCCTCGAGGGCGTCTGCGCTCTCGATCTGGTAGACGGCCGGGCCCACGTAGGTGCCGGCCCGGCAGGCCTCCGGCACGGGGAGGTCGACCAGCTCGCGCGCCTCCTTGCGCATGCGCTCCTTGTGCGCCTCGAGCCGCTCCCGCGCCTCCTTGTCGATGACCGGGCCAACGTCGGTGGCGAAGTCGAGGGGATCGCCGATGTCGAGCGCTTCCACCGCCCCCACCAGCATGTCGATCATGGCGTCGGCCACATCCTCCTGCACGAAGAAGAGGCGTGCCGCCGAGCAGCGCTGGCCGGCCGAGTCGAAGGCGGAGCGCACGAGGTCGCGGATCACCTGCTCGGGCAGTGCGCTCGAGTCGGCGATCATGGCGTTGAGGCCTCCGGTCTCGGCGATCAGCGGCACCATGGCGCCCCGCCGCTCGGCGAGCGCCGTCTGGATGGCCCAGCCGGTGGCATTGGAGCCGGTGAAGGCGACGCCGGCCACGCGCCGGTCCTTGACCAGCGCCGCGCCGACGGGGCCGGAACCGGGCAGCAAGTGCAGCACGCCCCGTGGCACGCCGGCCTCGTGCAGCAGCTTGACTGCCAGGAAGGCCGTGATGGGCGTCTGCTCGGCGGGCTTGGCGAGCGCCGGGTTGCCCGCCGCCAGGGCGGCGGCGATCTGGCCGGTGAAGATGGCGAGCGGGAAGTTCCAGGGCGAGATGCAGGCGAAGGGGCCGCGCGCCCTGAGCTCGAGCAGATTGGTCTCGCCCGTGGGGCCGGCGAGCGACGCGGGGGCTGAGAACAGCCGTCTCGCCTCGGCCGCGTAGTAGCGCAGGAAATCGACGGCCTCGCGTACGTCGCCCAGCGCGTTCTCCAACGTCTTGCCGGCCTCGCGCACCATCACCGCCATCAGCCGGGCGCGATCCCGCTCGTAGAGGGCGG
>DASRDL010000262.1:0-4082 GCA_035652635.1 Hyphomicrobiaceae bacterium
GACGCCCATACAACTCTCGGCCGAGCGCCTGCGCCGCAAGTATGGCAACGTCATCAAGGAAGACCGCGAGACCTTCGACCGCTGCACCGACACCATCATCCGCCAGGTGGGCGACGTGGTGGAGATGGTCAACGCCTTCTCCCAGTTCGCGCGCACGCCCCAGCTGCAGATGGAGGAGAACGACATCCGCGAGGTGGTGCGCAAGGCCGTGCTCGACCGTCAGGAGGCGGCGAGCGAGATCGCCTACGAAAGCCGGCTGGGCAGCGAGCCGATCATGCTGAGGTGCGACCGCCGCGTCATCTCGCAGGCCGTCGGCAACCTGCTCAAGAACGCGCAGGAGGCGATCCAGGGCTTCGCCGAGAGTGCGGCGCGCGAGCCCGACTGGCGCGGCCGCATCGAGGCGGTGGTGCGCCGCCGCGGCGACGCCGTCGACATCGAGGTCATCGACAACGGGCCGGGCCTGCCCAAGCACAACCGCAACCGGCTGCTCGAGCCCTACGTCACCACCAAAGGCAGCAAGGGCACCGGCCTCGGGCTCGCCATCGTGCAGAAGAGCGTCGAGCAGCACGGCGGCACCCTGTCGCTGGAGGACGCCCCGCCGGGGCCGGGGCGCAGCCACGGCGCGCTCATCCGCATAACGCTGCCGCTGACGCGGGCCGGCGATACGGCGCCGCAACGGGAAGAGGCGGTCGCCGCCGCAGCCACCGGCGTCGCCTGAGGCCAATGGGATCGACAATGAGTGAGGGAGCCACAGATGGCATCTGACATCCTGATCGTCGACGACGAAGCCGACATCCGCGAGATGGTCGCCGGCATTCTGCAGGACGATGGCCACCGCACGCGCCTCGCCCGCGATTCGGATGAAGCCCTGAAGGCGGTCGAGGAGCGGCGCCCGCAGCTCGTCATCCTCGACATCTGGCTGCAGGGCAGCCGCCTCGACGGGCTCGAGGTGCTCAACATCATCAAGAAGGCGCACCCCGACCTGCCGGTGGTCATCATCTCCGGCCACGGCAACATCGAGACCGCCGTCACCGCCATCAAGCGCGGCGCTTACGACTACATCGAGAAGCCGTTCAAGGCCGACCGGCTGATCCTGGTCACCCTGCGCGCGCTCGAGGCCTCCAAGCTGCAGCGCGAGAACCGCGAGCTGCGCGAGCGCTCGGTCGTCAGCTTCGACATGATCGGCAAGTCCTCGGCCATGAACCAGTTGCGCGCCGCCCTCGACCGTGTCGCGCCCACCAACAGCCGCGTGCTGATCCGCGGCGGTGCCGGCTCGGGCAAGGAGCTGGTGGCGCGCGTGATGCATGCGCACTCGCAGCGCAAGGAGGGCCCCTTCGTGGTGCTCAATGCCGCGGCCATGGCGCCCGACCGGGTCGAGGAGGAGCTGTTCGGCACCGAGGACCACGCCGGCCCGCGCAAGGTCGGCGCCCTCGAGGAGGCGCACGGCGGCACGCTCTATATCGACGAGGTGGCCGACATGCCGCTCGAGACCCAGGGCAAGGTGCTGCGCGTGCTGGTGGAGCAGAAGTTCCAGCGCGTCGGCGGCGGCCCCAAGGTGTCGGTGGACGTGCGCATCATCTCCTCCACCAGCCGCGATCTCGAACGTGAGATGCAGGAGGGGCGCTTCCGCGAGGACCTCTACCACCGCCTCAACGTGGTGCCCCTGCGCGTGCCGAGCCTGGCCGAGCGGCGCGACGACATTCCGATGCTGATCCAGTATTTCGTCGGCCAGATCGCCCAGTCGTCGGGGCTCGCGCCCAGGCGCATCGGCGAGGACGCCATCGCCGTGCTGCAGGCCCACGACTGGCCGGGCAACGTGCGTGAGCTGCGGAACAACATCGAGCGGCTGATGATCCTGTCGGGCGGCGAGCCGGATGCCGTCATCACCGCCAACATGCTGCCCGAGGAGATCGGCTCCAACGTGCCGCTGCCCGTCAACGGCGGCGCCGAGCATCTCATGTCGCTGCCCCTGCGCGAGGCCCGCGAGATTTTCGAGCGCGAATACCTGCTCGCCCAGATCAACCGCTTCGGCGGCAACATCTCGCGCACCGCCGAGTTCGTCGGCATGGAGCGTTCTGCGCTGCATCGCAAGCTGCGCGCGCTGGGTGTGAGCTCGCAGGAGCGCGCCAGCGAGATGCCGAGGACCGGCACATGACGCGCGCGGTCTACGTCGACGGCCGCTATCGTCCGTACGCGCAGGCCCTGGTCCATGCCGAGGACCGCGGCTTCCAGTTCGGCGATGCCGTCTACGAGGTGTGCGAAGTGAAGGACGGGCAGCTCGTCGACGAGACGCGCCACATGGCCCGCCTCGCCCGCTCGCTCGCCGAGCTGCGCATCCCGGAGCCCATGTCACGGGCGGCCTGGAGCCGCGTGCTGCGCGAGACCATCCGGCGCAACCGCGTCCGCGACGGGCTCGTCTATCTGCAGGTGTCGCGCGGGGCGCGGCCGCGCGATTTCCTGTTCCCGCCGGCGCACGTGCAGCCGACCGTGGTGTGCCTGGCGCGCAGCGTGTCGCCGGCGCGGCTGGAGGCCGGCGCCGCCGCCGGCATCGCCGTCAAGACCATGCCCGACATCCGCTGGGGACGCTGCGACATCAAGACGGTGATGCTGCTCCCCGCTTCGCTCGCCAAGGAGGCCGCGCGCGCCGAGGGGGCCAAGGAGGCATGGTTCGTCGACGAGCACGGCAACGTCACGGAAGGCGCCTCCTCCAATGCCTGGATCGTCGACCGCGACGGCCGCCTCATCACCCGCCAGGTCGACAACGCCATCCTGCGCGGCATCACCCGCACGACGCTGATCGATCTGCTCGAGCGCGAGAACATCGAGCTCGTCGAGCGTCCGTTCAGCGTGGCCGAGGCCCAGGCCGCGCGCGAGGCCTTCATCACCTCGGCCACCAACATCGTCATGCCGGTCGTGAAGATCGACGGCAAGCCGATCGGCAACGGTGCTCCGGGTCTGCTCACGCTCAGGCTGCGATCTGAATTTCATTCAGCGGCGGAAATTGCAGAATGCTGAGGGGGGATGATTTGCCAACAGGCGAATTGCCCTCGCCAGGGCACGGAATTCGCTTGTGCATCAGGGGGCAAACCGGCATTTTACAGGCGCGGGGCGGGGGCCGGTGCCGCGGCCGCCGCATAACAAAACGACGGACCACAAAAAATGGCCGAACGAGCCCAAAGCCTTCAAGACACGTTTCTCAACCATGTGCGCCGGAACAAGACGCCGCTCACGATATTCCTGATCAACGGCGTCAAGCTGCAGGGCATCGTTACATGGTTCGACAATTTTTGCGTGCTGCTGCGTCGCGACGGGCACTCCCAATTGGTGTATAAGCACGCCATATCGACCATCATGCCCGGCCAGCCGGTGCATCTCATGGACTCTGATCAGAGCGAAGCCCAGCAGGGATAGCCATCTCGCGCGCGCCATCTGACCCGAAGCCTTCCGAGGCTGCGCGACGGCGGCGCCGCGCGCCGGCCGAGCGCCAGCGGCCGCCCACGCGTGCCATCGTGCTGGTGCCGGTGCGGCGCGACGGTCACCTCGCCGCCCGCGGCCGCAACGGCAAGGCCGCAGTCAACGGCGCGGCGCCGCGCTCGACCCGGGATCGTCTGGAGGAGGCGGTGGGCCTCGCCCGCGCCATCGATCTCGACGTGCGCGCGGCCGAGATCGTGCCGCTGACGCGGCCGCGGCCATCGACGCTGCTGGGCTCGGGCAAGGTCGAGGAGATCGCCGCGCTCGTTGCCGCCCAGGAGGCCGGCCTCGTCGTCATCGACCACGTGGTGAGCCCCATCCAGCAGCGCAACCTGGAGAAGGCCTGGAGCTCCAAGGTGCTCGACCGCACCGGGCTCATCCTGGAGATTTTCGGCGAGCGGGCACTCACCCGCGAAGGCCGGCTGCAGGTGGAGCTCGCGCATCTCACATATCAGAAGAGCCGGCTGGTGCGCAGCTGGACCCACCTCGAGCGCCAGCGCGGCGGCTTCGGCTTCCTCGGCGGTCCGGGCGAGGCCCAGATCGAGACCGACCGGCGCCTGATCGAGGAGCGCATCGAGGCCATCAAGGGCGACCTCGCCGGCGTCGCCAAG
>DASRDL010000263.1:0-2953 GCA_035652635.1 Hyphomicrobiaceae bacterium
GTCCACTCGGCGGTGCCGACGGCCTCGTGCACCCACGGCATGCTGGGGTAGCGCGGGCTCATCAGGCCGCGGCCGTTGCCGGCGCACTCGAGCGTCACGCGCAGGGTGCGCGCCGGCCAGCGCTTGATGTCCTCGAGCGAAATCGCCTCCGGCCGGGTGACGCGGCCCGCCACCTCCACCTGCCAGCCGCCGGTCACGTAGGGCACGTCGAAATGATTGAGCAGGTAGTGCAGGCCCACCGGCGTCACGTCGTGGCGCAGCGCCTCGAGCAGGATGCCGGAGTTGCGGTTGGCGAGCCCGAGCTCGTGGAGGTGAAAATGTCCCTCGACGTGCGGACGCCGCCCGGTGGCGAGGAACGGATTGGTCGGTGCCATGCGTGGGTCGGCGCCTGCTGGAGTGAGAGAGGTCCGGTCCAAAACGAGTAGGCCAGCAGTCGGCTCTAGCGCAAGGCCGACGCGGGCAGCGCGAACACTTCGCCCGCGCTTTCCGCCGTGTCGAGCCAGATGAAGGGCAGGTCGGCGAACTCCTGCTCCAGGATGGGCCGGCCGCGGCCGACCTCGACCAGCAACGCACCCTCGGGCGCCAGGTGGTCGCCGGCGGCGGCGACGATGCGGCGCACCAGATCGAGCCCGTCGGCGCCGCCGGCATGGGCGACGGCGGGCTCGGCGGCGAACTCCGGGGGGAAGGCCGCCAGCGCCTCGGCATCGACGTAGGGCGGGTTGGCCAGGATCAGGTCGTAGCTGCGCCCGGAGTGGGCGGCGAAGAGATCGGACTGGGCGAGCGAAATGCGCGTCTCGAGCCCATAGTCGGCGACATTGCGCCGGGCCACCTCGAGGGCGTCCGGCGAGATGTCGCTGGCATCGACCGTGGCCTCCGGGAACGTCAATGCCGCGAGAATGGCGAGGCAGCCGGAGCCCGTGCACAGGTCGAGGATCGAGCCGACCGATCCCGGCCCGGTGCCCAGGTGCCATTCCCCTTCCGCTGCGTCCAGCTGCCGGCACAGCAGCTCGCCGAGATAGGAGCGGGGCACGATGACGCGCTCGTCGACATAGAAGGCGTAGGGGCCGATCCAGGCCTCGTTGGTGAGGTAGGGCGCAGGCTTGCGGGTGGCGATGCGCCTCTCGAGGATGTCGCGCACCTGGCCGCGCTCGGAGGCGACCAGGCGGGCGTCGAGCCAGGGGTCGAGCTGATCGACGGGCAGGTGCAGCGTGTGCAGGATCAGGTAGGCGGCCTCATCGAGCGCATTGCCGGTGCCGTGCCCGTAGCTGAGGCCGGCGGCGTTGAAGCGCGTCACGGCGTAGCGCAGCCAATCGCGCACGGTGACGAGCTCGTCCTCTATTCTATCCGTGTCGGGCATCTTTGCTCGGCGGGCGATGGCGGCCATATTGCGCCCCTGGAAGTGTCATAGGCCGTGGCCGCGGGCAAGGGGCCATCCTCGCCGCGCACTTCGAGGGAAAGGTGCAACCCATGCCGATCCGCTTCGCCGTCGCCGCTCTCGTCGCCTGCCTTGCCGGGGCCCCGTGCCTCGCCAAGGAGGCCATGATCGGCCAGACGCCGGTCACCCTCACGCCCCCATCGGGCCAGTGCGAGCTCGACGCGGGCCAGCCCGGCGATGCGCGCATGCTGCAGACGACCGAGACGGCGCTGTCGGGCGTCGGCAACCGGCTGCTGGCGTTCTTTGCCGACTGCAAGCAGCTCGCCGACTGGCGGACCGGCAAGCGGCCGCTGCTCGAGGACTTCGCGCAGTATCAGGTGGCCGCCGCCACCGTCGACGCCGCGCCGCCGCCCGACACGGACGACTTCATCAAACAGGTCTGTGCCAGGCAGCGCAAGGAAGGCGAGCGGACGCTCACCAGCCTCGCCACCGACATCAAGACGCGCATCGAGGAGGCCGTGCGCGGCGTGACCGTCAACCAGGTGCGCTTCATGGGCGTCATGGCCGAGGAGCCGGGGGTGTGCTACGCCGCCATGGTGCAGAGGTTCAGGGCCGAGACCGGTAAGGACGTGACGATCGTGGGCGTCTACGCCACCCTGTTCGTCAAGGGCAAGCTCGTCCACTACTACGTCTATACCCCCTACCGCAGCGCGCAGACGGTGACGGCCCTGCTGGCCAGGCACAAGCTCAACGTCGCTGCCCTGATCGCGGCCAACAAGAAGGCGGTGTGAACGCCCGCGGACCGGGCATCTAGCCTCGGGACGCCGATCCTGGTAGGAAACGCCGGTGCCCTTCGGGACACCAGACGGCGACGGACGGACGGCCGTGAGCGCGACCATCAAGCTCTACAAGAACGACCTGCCGGCGGGCCTGGGGTTCGGCGGCGCCGTCGCCATCGACACCGAGACGCTCGGCCTCAAGCCGCTGCGCGACCGGCTGTGCCTCGTGCAGCTTTCGGCCGGCGACGACAGCGCCCACCTCGTCCAGTTCGACGGCAAGGACTGGTCGGCGCCGCGCCTGAAGGCGCTACTCGCCGACCGGTCGGTGCTCAAGATCTTCCACTTCGCCCGCTTCGACCTGGCAGCCATCGCCCATCGCCTGGGTGTCATGCCCGAGCCCGTCTACTGCACCAAGATCGCCTCCAAGCTCGCCCGCACCTATACCGACCGGCACGGGCTGAAGGACCTGTGCAACGAGCTCCTGGGCGTCGAGCTCTCCAAGCAGCAGCAGAGCTCGGACTGGGGCGCCGACAAGCTCACCGACCAGCAGAAGCACTACGCCGCCTCCGACGTGCTCTATCTGCACGCGCTCAAAGCCAAGCTCGACGCCATGCTGGTGCGCGAGGGCCGGCTGGCCGCGGCCGAGGCCTGCTTCCGCTTCCTGCCCACCCGCGCCGCCCTCGACCTCGCCGGCTTCGAGGACGACGACATCTTCGCGCACTGAGGGGTGCCCGTATCAGCCGCCAGAGCGCATTCCGACCTGACGAACCGGTCGCGCCCGCAACGCGCTGTCATCCCG
>DASRDL010000264.1:0-10119 GCA_035652635.1 Hyphomicrobiaceae bacterium
GATCGACTCCTCCAAGTGGAGTGTGATCGAGGCCGGCCTCAAGTGCGTGCAGGGCAAGGCCATCGTCAACTCCATCAGCATGAAGGAGGGCGAGGCGGCGTTCCTCGAGCACGCGAGGAAGGTGCTGCGCTACGGCGCCGCCGTGGTGGTGATGGCCTTCGACGAGCAGGGCCAGGCCGACACGGTGGAGCGCAAGGTCGCCATCTGCGAGCGCGCCTACAAGCTCCTGACCGAGAGGGTGGGCTTTCCGCCCGAGGACATCATCTTCGATCCCAACATCTTCGCCGTGGCGACGGGCATCGAGGAGCACAATGGTTACGGGCTCGCCTTCATCGAGGCGACGCGCCAGATCAAGGCCAAGCTGCCGCACGCGCACGTCTCGGGCGGCGTCTCCAACTTGTCGTTCTCGTTCCGCGGCAACGAGGCCGTGCGGCAGGCCATGCACTCGGTGTTCCTCTATCACGCCATCGCCGCCGGGCTCGACATGGCCATCGTCAACGCCGGCCAGATCACGCTCTACGACGACATCGAGCCCGAGCTCAGGACGCTGTGCGAGGACGTGATCCTCAACCGCCGCCCGGATGCCACCGACCGCCTGCTCGAGGCTGCGGGCAAATACAAGGGCGAAGGCGGGCCCAAGTCGAAGGAGAAGGACCTCGCCTGGCGCGACGCCCCCGTCGAGGAGCGCCTCAAACACGCGCTGGTGCACGGCATCAACGAATACATCGAGGCCGACACCGAGGCCGCGCGCCGGCAATGCAAGAAGCCCATCGAGGTGATCGAAGGCCCGCTGATGGCCGGCATGAACGTGGTCGGGGACCTGTTCGGCGCCGGCAAGATGTTCCTGCCGCAGGTGGTGAAGTCGGCGCGCGTCATGAAGCAGGCGGTGGCCTACCTGCAACCTTTCCTGGAGGCGGAGAAGAAGGCGTCGGGCCTCGATCAGCTGCCGGCCGCCGGCAAGGTGGTGATGGCGACCGTCAAGGGCGACGTGCACGACATCGGCAAGAACATCGTCGGTGTCGTGCTCCAGTGCAACAACTACGAGGTGATCGATCTCGGCGTGATGGTGCCGGCGCAAAAGATTCTCGAGACGGCGAGGAAGGAGAAGGCGGATATCGTCGGCCTGTCGGGCCTCATCACGCCCTCGCTCGACGAGATGTGCCACGTGGCCGCCGAGATGGAGCGCGAGGGCTTTGCCGTGCCGCTCCTGATCGGCGGCGCCACCACGAGCCGCGTGCACACGGCGGTCAAGATCACGCCCAACTACAGGCGCGGCCAGGCCATCTACGTCACGGATGCGAGCCGCGCTGTCGGCGTGGTGTCGAGCCTGATGTCGGATGCCGAGCGCGGGCCCTACGTCGACGGGGTGCGGCGCGAGTACGTCAAGATCCGCGAGGCCTACCTCAAAGGCGAGAGCCGCAAGACGCGCATGACGCTGGCGGCGGCACGTGCCAATCGCTTCAAGATCGACTGGTCCGGCTACACCCCGCCGAGACCCGGGTTCACAGGCACGCGCGCGTTCAAGAGCTACGAGCTCGGCAACCTCGTGCCCTACATCGACTGGACGCCGTTCTTCGCCACCTGGGAGCTGCAGGGCAAGTTCCCGCGCATCCTCGAGGACAACGTGGTGGGGCCCGAGGCCAAGAAGCTCTATGCCGATGCCCGCGCCCTGCTCGACAAGCTGGTGGCGGGAAGATGGCTCACCGCCAATGCCGTCGTCGGGTTCTGGCCGGCCAATGCGCTCGGCGACGACATCGAGCTCTACGCCGACGAGGCGCGCACGGCGCGCCATGCCGTGCTCTACACCCTGCGTCAGCAGATGGCCCGCGAGAACCGCACCGACCGGGCCAACACGGCGCTCGCCGATTTCGTGGCTCCCCGCGAAACCGGGCTCGCCGACTACGTCGGCGCCTTCGCCGTAACGGCCGGAATCGGCGAGGCCGACGCGCTGGCCCGGCACATCGACAAGACCGACGATTACGGACGGATCATGCTGAAGGCGCTCGCCGACCGTCTGGCGGAGGCCTTCGCGGAGCACATGCACGAGCGGGTGCGACGCGAGCTGTGGGGCTATGCGCCGGGCGAGCGGCTGTCGCCTGAGGCGCTGATCGCGGAGGAGTATCGCGGCATCCGCCCGGCGCCCGGCTATCCGGCCCAGCCCGACCACACCGAGAAGGCCACCATCTTCCGACTGCTCGACGCCGAGGCCGCGACCGGCATTGCGCTCACGGAGAGCTTCGCCATGTGGCCTGGAGCCTCCGTCTCGGGGCTCTACTTCGCCCATCCCGACAGCCACTACTTCGGGGTCGGCAAGGTCGAGCGCGACCAGGTGGAGGACTACGCCTCGCGCAAGGGCTGGAGCGTGGAGGAGGCCGAGCGCTGGCTCTCGCCGGTGCTCAACTACGATCCCAAGCTCGCCCGCGACGAGGCGGCCTGAGCGTAGGCCTGCCCGGTCGCCCACGCCGGCCTCGGCGCCTCCGGTTGGCCTCAATCGGTTGATTTGCGTCGCCCGAAGCCGATCCTGGCCCGTCGCCGCGCGGCGGCGGGAGGCGCGCGCGTCGCTGGCGAACGGCAAGCTCGGCGCGGCACAGAACTCGTTCGAGGCGCTCGTGAGCTTCCGCTTCGACGAGGTCGCCAAGTTCGTGACCGTGGGGGGAGGTTACGGCACGACCATCTTCACGCCGAACATCGTGTCGAAGGCGGCCTGGGAGGGCCTGAGCGACGAGGAGAGGCAGGCGCTCGAGTCTGCCGCCGGCGTCTCCGACATTTATTTCGAGGCCGGGCAGCGCGAGGCCCAGGAGACGGCCGTCGCGGCCTTCGCGAAGGCCGGCGTGCAGGTACAGCCGCTCGGCTTCGACGACCACGCGGCCTGGCTGCAGATCGCCAAGGACACGGCCTGGAAAAACTGCCGCGCGGTGAGCCCGAGAGCGAGCGAGCTCTTCGACTCTCTGCTGCGCAGCCTCATTGGCAGCGGCACCCGCCAGTGAGGCGTGGCGACGCGGGCTCACGGCTCGCCCGCGCTGCGCTCCCGGCCGCCTCGCGGCTCGCGTGCACGGAGCCTGCCTGATAGGCTCGCTGGCGCGCGCTGTCGCGACTCGGGGGAGCCGGCGGCGCCAGCCAATCCGGGGGGAGCCTCATATGCTGTCACGTCTCGTCCTGCTGGCCTTGCAGCTGGTCGCGGCCTGGGTCGCCGCGCCCGTCATCGTGCGCTACATCCCCGGCCTGGGGCGGCTGGAGCTGTTCGTCTACGCCGTGGTGTTCGCCGTGCTCGTGTGGCTCGTCGGCGTGGTCGGGTCCCAGGTATTGAAGGAGACGGCGATGCCCACCAGCGCGGCCCTGGTGGCCGCCCTGGTTGTGGCGCTGATCGCAGCGGCGATCTACACGTGGCTGCCGATGCTCGTGCCGGAGGCCAAGCGCATGCTGCTGACCCTGCCGGAAAAGGGCTATCCCCTGCTCGGCGCCGTGCTCGGCTACCACATCCGCCGTTGATGGGCCCTCGGGGCCCCAAAAAGCGAGGGGCGCGGAAGTTGTCCCGCGCCCCTCGTCTATCCGTTTTCGGGTGGGCCCCGCGGCTCTGCCGGTCTCGATCCCGCCCAGGCGACCGCCTCCCGCCCCGATCTTCAGAACATGCCGAATACCACGGCCGTTAGAAAGGCAAAGGATATGATGGCAGCAAGCACATTGAGCCTTGTCTGCAACTCCATCCTGGCCTCCTTCTGCCGGACGATCTGCCGGCGGGCTGACCCGAGTGTCCCCGCGCCTGGAGCCGGAATCTAGGGGGCTGCCCGGCCCTTGACCAGCACAATTCGATGCTGCGTCGCAATATTTCGACGCTTAATCTTGGCGTTTCCCGGGGGCCGCAGTGCATGATGCACCTTAACCACCGCGGGATTGATCTTATACAAGAAGCCGTGCCTGGATAAGCTCAAGTATTCATCAATTATTAACCAAGTTAACCTCGGCTCCTTCGGAATCCTGCCGCAATATTTGCATCCTGTCGTCCATGTGTCGGTGCAGCTCTCGCTTGCAGTCATCCAGCGCGCCGCATGGGCGGCTGTTGCGAGCTGGGCACAGCCGGCGCAAACGCGGTTGCCGGCGCAAGCTGGACGGCTGGCGGGCATCTGCTGCCCCTTTCTCGACACCATCCATCCGATGGCGTAAGCGGAGACGATTCGTTTCACAGCGGATGAGGTCAGGCATGCAGCGGTTCAAGGCCCTCGTCGCCTCCAAGGGTGCCTCCGGCCAGAGCGTGGACTGGCAGGACCTGGCCGTGAGTGACCTCATGGAGGGCGACGTGCTGGTGCGCGTCAGCCATTCGACCATCAACTACAAGGACGGCCTGGCGATCACCGGCAAGGCCCCGGTCATCCGCCGCTGGCCCATGGTGCCGGGGATCGACTTGGCCGGCGAGGTCGTCTCGTCCTCCAACCCGGAGTTCAAGGCCGGCGATGCCGTCGTTCTCAACGGCTGGGGGGTGGGCGAGACGCATTACGGCGGCTATGCGCAATTGGCACGCGTCAAGGGCGAATGGCTGGTGCGGCGGCCGGAGCAGTTCTCGGCCGCCGAGGCCATGGCGATCGGCACCGCCGGCTACACGGCCATGCTGTGCGTGCTGGCGCTCGAGCGCCATGGCGTCGCGCCCGGCAGCGGGCCGGTGCTGGTGACGGGAGCGGCGGGCGGGGTCGGCAGCGTGGCCGTCGCCCTGCTGGCGAAGCTCGGCTACCGGGTGGTTGCCGCCACCGGGCGCACGAACGAAGCCGCCTATCTCGAGGGATTGGGCGCCGCCGAGATCATCGACCGCGCCGAGCTCGCCAAGCCGGCGCGACCGCTCAACAAGGAGCGTTGGGCCGGTGCCGTCGACGTGGTGGGCAGCCACACGCTGGCCAACGCCATAAGCATGACCAGCTACGGCGGCACGGTTGCTGCCTGCGGGCTGGCCGGCGGCATGGATCTCGCCACCTCGGTTGCCCCCTTCATTCTGCGCGGAGTGACGCTCGCCGGCGTCGACTCGGTGATGGCGCCGAGGCCGTTGCGCGCGGAGGCCTGGGGCCGCCTGGCGCGCGATCTCGACAAGGCCAAGCTCGCTGCCATGACGGTCACGCGCCCCGCCGCCGACGTCGTCGCTCTCGCCCCCGACATCCTCGCCGGCAAGATACGCGGCCGCATCGTCCTCGAGCTGGGCTGATGGCAGCCGCCTGCAAGCCCGCCGCCGCAAGGTGGTGGATGGGCTGAAAAAAAGCCTCTCCGAATCGCGCCCTGCCGTTGTATCTTCGAGGCCCATGGCGCGGTACATCTTCATTACCGGCGGCGTGGTCTCCTCGCTCGGCAAGGGGCTGGCTTCAGCGGCCCTCGGAGCGCTTCTCCAAGCCCGCGGCTACAGGGTCAGGCTGAGGAAGCTCGACCCCTATCTCAACGTCGACCCCGGCACCATGAGCCCCTACCAGCACGGTGAGGTGTTCGTGACCGACGACGGGGCGGAGACCGACCTCGACCTCGGCCACTACGAGCGCTTCACCGGCGTGCCGGCGACGAAGAGCGACAACATCACCACGGGGCGCATCTACCAGGACATTCTGGCCCGCGAGCGGCGCGGCGACTATCTGGGCGGCACCGTGCAGGTGATCCCGCACGTCACCGACGCCATCAAGCAGTTCGTCACCTCGGGCAACGAGGGGCTCGACTTCGTGCTGGTGGAGATCGGCGGCACGGTGGGCGACATCGAGGGCCTGCCGTTCTTCGAGGCCATCCGCCAGCTCGGCAACGAGCTGCCGCGCGGGGACACCGTCTTCATCCACCTCACGCTGCTGCCCTACATCCCGAGCGCCGGCGAGCTCAAGACCAAGCCCACCCAGCATTCGGTGAAGGAGCTGCGCTCGATCGGCATCCAGCCGCAGATCCTGCTCTGCCGCAGCGACCGGCCGGTGCCGGTGTCGGAGCGCAAGAAGATCGCCCTCTTCTGCAACGTGCGCGAGGAGGCGGTGATCCAGGCGCTCGACGTGGCCTCCATCTACGACGTGCCGCTGGCCTACCACCGCGAGGGCCTGGACAGCCAGGTGCTCGACGCCTTCGGCATCAAGGATGCGCCCGTCCCGCGGCTCGAGAAGTGGCAGGCCATCTCGCACGCCATAGCGAGCCCCGAGGGCGAGGTGACGGTCGCCATCGTCGGCAAGTACACGGGGCTGAAGGACGCCTACAAGTCTCTCAACGAGGCGCTGTTCCACGGCGGCATCGCCAACCGGGTGCGCGTCAAGCTCGAGTGGATCGAGAGCGAGATTTTCGAGCGCGAGGACCCGGCGCCGTATCTGGAGAACGTGCACGGCATCCTGGTGCCGGGCGGCTTCGGCGAGCGCGGCTCCGAGGGCAAGATCCTGGCAGCCCGCTTCGCGAGGCTGCGCAAGGTGCCCTACTTCGGCATCTGCTTCGGCATGCAGATGGCGGTGATCGAGGCGGCGCGCGACCTCGTCGGCATCGCCAAGGCGGGATCGACCGAGTTCGGCCCCTGCGAGGAGCCGGTGGTCGGCCTCATGACGGAGTGGATGCGCGGCAACGAGCTCGAGACGCGCCGGCAGGGCGGAGACCTGGGCGGCACCATGCGGCTCGGCGCCTACCCGGCCAAGCTCGCCAAGGGCAGCCAGGTGGCGAAGATTTACGGCGACACCTCGATCTCCGAGCGCCACCGCCACCGCTACGAGGTGAACACCCGCTACCGCGCGCGGCTGGAGGAGGCCGGCTTGCGCTTCTGCGGCATGTCGCCCGACGGTCTGCTGCCCGAGATCATCGAGCTGCCGGGCCACCCCTGGTTCATCGGCGTCCAGTTCCACCCCGAATTGAAGTCGCGCCCGTTCGAGCCGCACCCGCTGTTTGCGAGCTTCATCGCCGCGGCCGTGGAGCAGAGCCGGCTGGTGTAGCCGTCAGACCATCGACAACCTCGGCTGACGCGCGCACTGCCCGTTGCGACAGCACCCAGCCGAGGAGCACGAGGCAGGGGCCCGCGGTGTGGGCCTTGGCCTCGGCGGCGCGGGCGGCGATGGTGGCGAGCGTGCCGTCGATCACCAGCTCGTCCGGCCGGGTGGCGTTGAAGACGGCACACGCGGGAAGGCCGGGCGCCGCGCCCGAGGCAAGCAGCCGTCGCGTCAGGTCGGCGAGGCGGGCGAGCGGCATATAGACCGCGGTCGTGGCATTGGAATCGGCCAGCGCGGCGATGTTCAAGTGTGGCGGCAAGGCTCCGCCTCTGGCGTGGGCGGTGACGAACTGGACGCGCTGTGCGCTTGCGCGCTCCGTAAGCGAGACCCTGAGGCTCGCCGCCGCGCCCTGGGCCGCGGAGATGCCGGGCACGACCTCGTAAGGGATGCCGGCGGCATCGAGCGCCGCCATCTCCTCGGCGGCGCGGCCGAAGATCATGGGATCGCCCGACTTGAGACGCACGACGCGCTTGCCGGCGCGGGCGAGCGACAGCATGAGAGCGATGATGTCCTCCTGCCGGCAGGAGGGCCTGTGTCCGGTCTTGCCGACCAGCATGCGCCTGGCCTCGCGGCGGGCATAGTCGAGCACCTCCGGCGCCACCAGGTCGTCGAACAGGATGACGTCGGCCGAGCGCAGGAGGCGCAGCGCCTTGAGGGTAAGGAGCTCCGGGTCGCCTGGGCCGGCGCCGACGAGCGCGACATGGCCCGTGCCTTCCGCGACGCCGGAGGCGCGCGCCCTCCGCAGCAACTCGCGCCGATCGCTCTCGGCCGGTGCCCGGCCGGGTGACGCGAGGGCGAGGGTGGCGAAGCCGTCCCAGAACCGCCGCCGCGCCGCCGGCCCCAGGCGGCGTGCGGCGATCTCGGCGCGCCAGGCCTGGGCGGCGGCCGCCCACCGTGCGAAGCCCGCCGGCAGCAGCGCCTCGATGCGCGAGCGGATGGCCTGGCCGAACACCGGCGCCGCGCCGTCGGTGGAGATGCCGACCACCAGCGGCGAGCGGTTGACGATCGCGCCCAGCTGGAAGGTGCAGAGCTCCGGCTTGTCGATGACATTCACCGGAATGCCCGCTGCCGCAGCGGCCTGATGCATGCGGGCCGCGTCCTCGTGGCTGTCGGCGTCGGCGATGACCAGGGTGGCGCCGTCGAGCATCCCCGCATGCCAGGCCTCGCGCATCAGGCTGATCGGCCCGCGCGGGGGCGCAGCCGCGAGCGCCTCCATCTCGGCGCAAGGATCCGGGTCCCACACCTCGACCCGGGCGCCGGCGGCCGACAGCAGCTCGGCCTTCCAGGCCGCGGCCGGGCTGCCGCCGATGACGACGGCGCGGCGGCCGGCGAGGCGGAAGAACACGGGAAGCGTGGCCAGCGGCGCCATGCGCGGCGGGCGAACGGCCTGCGGCTGCCGCTCGCGGTCTCCCCGGTGGCGACTCACGATGCGCCCTTCTCCTGTGCCAGGAGGCGGCGGATCTCGGGGATGCAGCTGCCGCAGTTGGTACCGGCGCCGAGCCGGGCGCCGATCGCCTCGCTCGTCGCAGCTCCGGCGCGGGCGGTGGCGGCAATGCGCGCCGCACCCACCTGGTAGCAGACGCACACGATCGGGCCCTCGTCGGCGACGCCGGGCTCAGCCGGGCGGCCGGCCAGCACGGCGCGCCGCTCGGCGGGCGCGATCCGCGGCTGCTCGAACAGCGCCTTGATCCACGGCAGGGAGGGGAGCTTCGGGTCGGGCCCGACGAACAGCACGGCTTCCAGCCTGCCGTCCGCCTGGACGGCGGCGCGGTAGCAGCCGGCGGCCGGATCGGCGAAGCTCGCACGGCTGCCGGCGGGCAGTACGCTTTCGAGCCACGCCCGCCAGCCCTCTTCCGGCGGGTCGAGGGCGAAGTTGAGGAGATGGCCGAAGCTCGTGCGCGCCGCCGCCCAATAGGTGAGGCCTGCGGGCCTGGCGGCGCGCCGCGACAGCATGCAGCCGTAGTGGGCAACGGGGCAGGGGGTGATGCTGGCCGGCGTCGCCTTGGCCTCGGGCTGGCCGGAGATGGGGTCGGTCACGGGCTGCACCAGCGCGTCGATGGGGTCGCTGGAGCAATTCTGGGCCGACCAGTGGATAGGGGCGAACAGGCTGCCCGCCTGCTGCCCGCGGCTGACGAGCACGCGCAGGACGCTGCTGCCGTATGGCGTCGAGACTCGTGCCAGCCTGCCCTGCTCCAGCCCCAGCCGGCCGGCGTCGTCGGGGTGAACCTCCACGAACGGCTCGGCGATGTGGGCGGAAAGGCGGGCCGACAGCCCGGTGCGGGTCATGGTGTGCCACTGGTCGCGGACGCGGCCGGTGTTGAGGACGAAGGGCCAGGGCTCCGACGGCGGCGAGGCCAGGCGCGGCGGCGCGACGGCGACGAACCGCGCCCGGCGGTCGGCCGTGAAGAAACGGCCGTCGGCGAACAGGCGCTCCACCTGCGCCGGGCGCCCGGCGGGGCGTGGCCAGAGGAAGGGCTCGAGCTCGTCGTAGCCGCGTCGTCCCAGGTCGGCCATACCGGAGATGTCGAAGGCGCGCTGCCCTGCATTCTCGAAGCCCGACAGGCGAGCGTGCTCCTCGAAGATCTCGGCGGCGGATCGGTAGGGAAATGCGTGCCCGTAGCCGAGCCGGCGTGCGACTTCGGTCAAGATCCACCAGTCGTGGCGCGCCTCCCCGGAAAGGGGGAGGAACGGACGCTGGCGCGAGATGCGCCGCTCCGAGTTGGTGACCGTGCCGTCCTTCTCGCCCCAGGCCGCAGCGGGCAGCCGCACGTGCGCGTTCGCAAGCGTGTCGTTGCGGCTCACGGTCTCCGACACGATGAGGAGATCGAGGCCCGACAATGCCTCGACAACGGCGCGGGAGCGCGGCAGCGAGACCGCCGGATTGGTGCCCATCACCCACAGCGCCTTGATGCGCCCCCGGGCGATGGCTTCGAACAGGGGGACCGCCTTGAGGCCCTCGCCGTCGACCAGGTTGGGGGCGCTCCAGAAGCGGCGCACGCGCTCGCGCTCGGCCGCCGAGAAGCCCATGTGCGCGGCCAGCATGTTGGCGAGGCCGCCGACCTCGCGGCCGCCCATGGCGTTGGGCTGGCCGGTGAAGGAGAGCGGCCCGGAGCCCGGCCGGCCGATGCGGCCCGTGGCCAGGTGGCAGTTGAGGATG
>DASRDL010000265.1:0-4075 GCA_035652635.1 Hyphomicrobiaceae bacterium
CCGCCAGCTTGCCCACCAGGTCCTCGAAGGCGAGCATGCGATAGCCGCGGCCGATGACGTAAGGGTGCATGGTGTAGGTGAGCACGCCCCAGTCCACCGTCTTCTTCATGTAGAGGAACTCGTCGAGCCAGTTCTGCATCACGGCGCGCGCCGATTGCAGGCCGGGCAGTATGGCCGTGGGGGTGCGGATGAACTCGAAATGCGGATGGTCGTCGAGCGACCAGCTGATCGGCATCTCGATGAGCGCCGTCTCCGTGCCGAAGCGGTAGGGCTTGCCGAGCTCGACGACATCGCCGCGCCGCGCGCGGTAGGGCAGGTAGTCCCCGCCCATCAGGCTGCTGTCGTAGAGAAAGCCGTGGGCGAGCAGCAGGTCGATGGTGCTGTCGCTCAGGTCCCACGCCGGGGAGCGGTAGCCCTGCGGCTTGCGGCCGGTGAGCCGGACGATGGCCTCGCCGGCACGGACGAGATCGGCCTCCTCCTCGGCCCGGCTCATCGCCGCCGGTGGAATGTGCGCCCAGCTGTGGTGGCCGACCTCGTGCCCCGCGGCGACCACGGCCTCGCATTCCCCGGGCCAGCTCTCGATGGTGAAGCCGGGGATGAACCAGGTCGTGCGGATGTCTTGCGACTTGAGGAACGCCAGGATGCGGCGCGAGGCGAGGGCTCCGAACTCGCCGCGCGACAAGGGTGTCGGGCTCGTCATACCCCGGGCGATGAACCCCGACTGGGTATCGAAGTCGAAGCTGAGGCAGACGATGTGGCGCGGCATGGCATACACCTCCCTGTGGCCCTCGGCGACCAGCCCTGCCGCGCAAAGCTAGCAGATCGCCGCCTGCGCCGACACGGCGCCGCCCACCGTGCCGTGGCCGCCGCGCGTCGCCGACATGGCCGGCGCGGGAGCGTGGACGACGACTCCCCCTGTAGACCTCGCCAGTGGCTATGCTACTCATGCCGGGCGGCCCTCCAACACCCACAAAGCCATCCGATCGGGATTTCCCAACGTCCGCTGTCGTCCACGCGCCACAATTCCCGATCCGGCGTAAAGTGGCGCAGCAAAGGCAATTCCCCGTGAAGCTTCAAAGGCTCTGGCAACGACAGCGCGCCGTTTCGCCCGCGCGACCCGTCCCGCGGGCCGGGCGCGCGGCGGCGACCATTGCCGCCCGCCTCACCTTCGAGCGCGTCGAGCGGCGCTACCAGTCGGTGGCGGCGCTCGCCGGCTTCTCGCTCGATGTGGCGCCGGCCGAGGTGGTGTGCCTGCTCGGGCCCTCGGGAGGGGGCAAGACCACGCTGCTGCGGGTTGCCGCCGGCATCGAGCGTCCGACCGCTGGGCGCGTGCTGATCAATGATCAGGAGGTGGCCGGACCGCAGCGCTTCGTGCCTCCCGAGAAGCGCAACGTCGGCCTGATGTTTCAGGACTTCGCCCTGTTCCCGCACCTCACCATCCTCGACAACGTTGCCTTCGGGCTCAAGTCGCTGCCGCGGGAGGAGGCGCGCCGGGAGGCGATGGCGGCGCTCGCCCGCGTCGGGCTCGAGCGCTACGCCGACACCTATCCGCACACCCTCTCGGGCGGCGAGCAGCAGCGCGTGGCGCTGGCGCGGGCCATCGTGCCGCGCCCGGCCGTGATGCTGATGGACGAGCCCTTCTCCGGGCTCGACATCCAGCTGCGCGAGCGGCTGCAGGAGGATACGCTGTCGCTGCTGCGCGAGACGCGCGCCACCTGTCTCATCGTCACGCACGCCCCGGCCGAAGCCATCCGGCTGGGCGACCGCATCGCGGTGATGCGCTCCGGCCGCCTGGTCCAGGCCGGCAAGGCGGAGATGCTCTACCGCAACCCGGTCGACCTGTTCGTCGCGCGCCTGTTCTCCGAGATCAACGAGATACGCGTGCGCGTCGAGGGCGGCGCGCTGCGGACCCCGGTCGGGGTCTTCGCGGTGCCGGGCCTGGAGGAGGGCGAGGCGGCGATTCTGTGCATCCGCCGCCGCGCCATCCGCCTGGGAGCTGCGGGCACGGGCCTGCCGGCGCGCGTCCTGCATACCCGCTTCATGGGCGATCTCGCCGCGCTCGAGATCGCCGCGCAGGGGTTCGAGCGCCCGCTGCTGACGCTGGTGCGCGAATGGGAGGTGCCAGAGCGCGGGCAGGAGGTGTCGATCACGGTCGACCCTGAGAGCGTGCTGGTGTTTCCCGCCGAGGAGGGCCGCGACAATGCTGCGGAATTGATGCCCGAAGCGTTGGAAAGTTCCGAGAATCAAAGCGTTAGTAGTCGCTGAGGAACCTGTGGCAAACTTGCCGGCACGGGCCCTTTCTGCGATAGTGCAACAAAATGCACGAGCGCCCGGCGCGGGCGCAGATGGAGCGGTGACGAAATGGGCGGCTTAAGCATTTGGCACTGGCTCTTGTTCCTGGCGGTGGCGCTGTTGCTGTTCGGCGGCAGCGGCAAGATTTCGTCCATCATGGGCGACGTGGCCAAGGGCATAAAGAGCTTCAAGAAGGGCATGGCGGAGGACGACGAGCCGGCCAAGAAGGAGGAGCCGCCCAAGGCCGTCGAAAGTCCAAAGCCCGTCGAGCAGCGCGCCGGCGCGGAGGCCGACAAGGCCGGCTGGGGCGCCAAGAGCTGACCGCGCCGCTCGCGCGCCGGCGCGGAGGCCGGCCGTGGGGGGCGGTAGATCGCAAGGCGCAAGATGTTCGACTTCACCTCCAGCAAGCTCCTGATCCTCGGCATCGTGGCGCTGATCGTCATCGGGCCGAAGGACCTGCCGGCGCTGCTGCGCACCATCGGCAAGTACGTGGGCATCATCAAGCGGCAGGCGGCGGAGTTCCGCGCCCAGTTCGACGAGGCCATGCGCGAGAGCGAGCTGGCCGAGCTCAGGAAGCAGGTGGAGACCCTCCAGCAGGAGACCGAGACGGCCATGCGCGAGGCCGAGCGGTCGGTGGAAAGCGATCTCGCCCAGGCGCGCGCCGACGTGGACGCCGCTCTCGCCGAGTCCAAGCCCGCCGCCGCGCCCGAGCCGTCGAGCGGCGAACCGCCGGAGCCGGCTGCCGAAGCCGGCGGCGATGCCACGCGCCCGGCGCTCAACGGCGCCTCGCACCCGGAGCAGCCGTCGACGGCCGAGGCAGCCCGCGCCCACGAGAAGAGCGGGGTCTAGCCGGTGCAGGAGAGCGTGAACCGCGAGGGGCACGACGAGATCGAGGCGTCCAAAGCCCCGCTGATGGATCACCTGATCGAGCTGCGCCAGCGCATGATCTATGCGCTGATCGGCGTCGGCATCGGCTTCATCGTCTGCTTCGCCTTCGCCACCAACATCTACAACCTGCTGGTGTGGCCCTACCAGGTGGCGCGCGGCGAAGGCCAGAAGATCGAGATGATCTACACCGCCCCGCACGAGTTCTTCTTCACCAAGCTCAAGCTCGCCCTGTTCGGTGCCATCTTCCTGGCCTTCCCGCTCATCGCCTACCAGATCTACAAGTTCGTGGCGCCCGGCCTCTACCGCAACGAGCGCGACGCCTTCCGCCCCTATCTGCTGTGGACTTTCCTCTTGTTCATCCTGGGCGCGGCGGTGGTCTATTTCATCGTCATGCCGCTCGCCATGAAGTTCTTCCTGTCGATGGAGCAGACCGGCGGGCAGGTCGAGATCCACCTGCAGGCCAAGGTGAGCGAGTATCTGTCGCTCATCATGACGCTGATCTTGGGGTTCGGCATCATGTTCCAGCTGCCCGTGGTGCTCACCCTGCTGGCGCAGGCCGGCATCATCGGCGCGCAGAACCTGCGCGACTTCCGCCGCTACGCCATCGTCGCCATCACCGGGGCCGCCGGCGTCCTCTCTCCGCCCGACCCGTTCAGCATGATCGCCATGGCGCTGCCCACCATCCTGCTCTACGAGGCGGCGATCCTGGCGGTGGTGCGGGTGGAGAAGGTGCGCGCGGCCAAGGCGGCGGCGCAGGCGGCGGGGGCGTAGTCACCCTCCATCGCAGCGCCGTGCTCTGGACGAGGCGGCGGCGGGCCCATATGGTCGCGCCCGTTTCAGCAAACGTCATTCCGGCGCAGGCCGGAACCCAGGACACGTCTCCGCACGGGTAAGC
>DASRDL010000266.1:0-9277 GCA_035652635.1 Hyphomicrobiaceae bacterium
GCGCACCAGCTCGACGTCGGCGGGGTCCTCCAGCCCTTCGGCCACCGCCGCCACGTCGAAATGATGGGCGAGCTCGACGATCGCCCGGCAGATGCCGGCGTTGCGCGGCTCGCTGGAGCAGCCGTCGACGAAGCCGCGGTCGAGCTTGAGCTCGCCGAAGGGCAGCTCGCGCAGGCGGGCGAACGAGGAATAGCCCTCTCCGAAGTCGTCGATCGTCAGCGTGATATTGTAGATGCGCAGCTGGGTGGCGATCTCGTGGATCAGGCTCGCGTCGTCGACGGCCTCGCTCTCCGGCACCTCCAGGATGAGGCCCGGCCAGTCCGCGCGCCTTGGCCGGTTCTCGCGGATCAGCGCCGCGACGTTGAGGCCGGTGAGAGAGCCGATGTTGGCATTGACCGCCGTGCGCAGGCGCGCATGGGCCCCCGCCAACTCCTCCCAGTCGCGCAAGGCCGTCACGATCACGTGCTCGGTCAATGCCATGAGGCTGGCGCTGCTGGCGCCGGGCAGGTAGCTCTCGGGGCCCACCACACCGTGCACGGGGTGGCGGCAGCGGATCAGACCCTCGGCGCCGACCACGGCCCCGGTGCGCAGATCGATCTTGGGCTGGTACCACAGCTCGAGCCAGCCCTTGGCGAGGAGATCGTCGAGGCGCAGCCTGGGTCCGGTGCGAAGGGCAATGGTCGTTTCGGGCTGGCCCTCGAGGCGGGCGCCGGTCACCGCGTGGCGGATGGCCTCGACGCGGAACGGCTTCTGCAGGGGTGCGCGCATGATGAGGCCGTGCCGGGCGCCGACCCGGCGCACGTCCTCGAGCAGGTCGGTGTTGCTGCCGCTCATCAGCTGCACGACGCCGGCATAGCGCTTCTCGCCGAGCGCACGCAGCACCTCGATGGCATCCGAGCCTTCCAGTGCGATGTCGAGGAACACGATCTCGGGGTGGCCGCGCTCGAGCGCCGCCACGGCATCCGACGCGCCGCGGAAGCTCTGCGCGTTGAGCCCGAGGTTGCCGAGGGCGAGCGTGACGAACCGGCAGATTCCCGCCTCGTCGTCGATGACGAAGGCGTCGGCAATGGAGGCGGAGGAGGGTGCCGCCGCTGTTGCCGCCTGGCCGGGTTGCGGATGCGGGGGCAACGCCGGATCGGCGTCCTTCTCGAAAGTAGGGGCGCTCATGCCGAAATCCGGTGCAACTCACTCAATCGACTCTCGAAGGCATCCCCCGAGAGGTCCACCGGACCTCCTGCCTGTCCTTTCGTGCTTAGGTGGCGTTCCGTAAAAGCCGGCTTAAGCCGCAGGCGACAATTGGAGGCATGGCCGGGTCGGCGGCGCCCGCGGGCCCGATCGCGCCGGGCTTTCGGCCGGCGCGATCGGGCCAAAGCAGCGCTATTTCTCGGCCGTGCGGATGCCGGCGGGGCCGCCGTTAACTTTGATGGCGCCGGCCGGCTTCAGCTCCTTGCCGTCGAAGCTGAGGATCTGCAGCTCGCGCTCGATCATGGCCTGGAACAGGACGGTCTTGCCGTCCCGGCTGAAGGCCACGCCCTGGCCCCACCGCCCGACCTTGGCCTGGGTGAGGAATGTGAGCTTGGTGCCGTCCACGCGGAACACCTTGATGAGCCCGTGGTCGTTGTAGGCCTGATGCGACTTCGGCCGCTGCGAGCCATTCATGACTGTTACGGCCACGAAGGCGCCGTCGGGCGACATGAACACGCCTTCCGGCGTCTGGCCGACGGCGATGGCATCGACGATGCGCGGCGGGTTCTGCTTGAGGTCGATGACGTTGATGATGTCGGTGTCGCCCTGCCCGCCGCCCTGGTTGCCGAACACGGCTACGTCGCCTTTGGGGCTGACCGACAGGCTGTAGGGCCTGATGCCGCCCACCATGTACTTCTTGCTGTCGGTGACCTTGGCGCCGTCGACATCGAGGACGGAGACACGATGGTCGCCGTCGCGCGTCACGAGCGCGCGCTTGCCGTCGGGAAGGAACGCAACGCCGCTGGGGCCCGATTTGGGATTGCCGAGGTCGACGCTGCCGGCAACGGCCACCGTCTTCCCCGACACGGTGAGCACGGAGATCGTCCCGCCGGCGCGGTTGGCGACCAGCGCCAGCTTGCCGTCCGGGCTGAACGATACGCCGGACGGCCCCTCGCCCACCTCGAGCGTGGCGATCACAGCCGGCGGCGACGCCTTGAGGTCGATGACGGCCACCTTGTTGTCGTTGGCGGTCTTCTTGGGGTCGGCCGGATCGGTCTTGGTGGCGGCCGTCACCAGCGCAATCGACTCGTCCGGTGCGATGGCCACGCTCTGCGGCACGCCCACAACCGAAGCTCCGAGGTTGACCTGGCCGATCACCTTCGGCGGGCTGACGCCGAGGTCGAGGATCATGGCGTTGTCGGGCGGCGGGCTCTCCACCACCTTGTTGGTGCCGTCGACATTGACGACCTTGTTCTCCTGTGCCGAGACGGCGATCTGGGCGGCGGCGGGCGCCGCAGCGGCGATGGTGGCGGCGAGAATGGCGATAGCGGGCAGGCGCACGCAGTTTCTGTGCGGGTGATCAATCATGGTCGTTTGCTCCCTAAGACGCCGCTCTTGGTGGCGGCGTCGACCGTCATCCTAGCAGTCCACCGGTGGCACGAAGACGGCGGCACTGCGTCGGCGGGCAGGCTCGAGTGGTCACGTTTTGGTGGTCACATTTGCCCTTGCGGGCCTCGTGTGGGCGGCGCAAGCTCGCCTGCCGCTTGCGACCGGTGGCTGGCCGCGGAGGATGGCGATGCGCCTACGATCGTCCCGGACAGGCCCGCTTCCTCTCGTCATCGCCCCATGTCTGCTGCTCGGCGTGACCGCCGCAGGAGCGCACATGAGCGACAGCGGAATGGACTACGGCGCCTTCAAGGATCGCTACGGGCAGTCATGCTGCAACGCCCGGGACTGCCGCCCCGCGAGGGACTTCATCGAAACCGTCAGTGACGGCCGGGAAGTCGTTCGGCTGTTGATCGGCGGCAGCTGGATCACGGTTTCACGCGGCTACGTGGTCGACAGGCACGCCTCCGACGGCCGGGCACATTTCTGCGGACGGCTGCACAAGTCCGGGAGCGGCCCCGCAGATGTGAAGCCGGAGCCCACCTGCATCATCCTGCCGCCGCGGGACGTGTGACGGCGCGGCCGGGCAGCCTTCTGCACCGGGGGCGCTTTTGCGCTTGGCAAGAAGGCCCGGAAAGCGCTAGGCGTCGAGAGGAATCCAGCCCAGTCAACAGCGTAGCCGGGGACCCAAGCCATGCGCGTCTATTACGATCGTGATGCCGACATCAACCTGATCAAGGGCAAGAAGGTGGCCGTGGTCGGCTACGGCAGCCAGGGGCACGCGCACGCGCTCAACCTGCGCGACTCCGGCGTCAAGAACGTCGCCATCGCCCTGCGCAAGACCTCGGCCGGCGTCGCCAAGGCCGAGAAGGAGAAGCTGAAGGTGATGGAGGTGGCCGAGGCCGCCAAGTGGGCCGACGTCGTCATGATGCTCACCCCCGACGAGATGCAGGCCGACATCTACAAGGACCAGCTGCGTGACAACATGAAGGAGGGCGCGGGCCTCATGTTCGCGCACGGCCTCAACGTGCACTTCAACCTGATCGAGCCGAGGCCGGACCTCGATGTGGGCATGGTGGCGCCCAAGGGCCCGGGCCACACGGTGCGCTCCGAGTATCTGCGCGGTGGCGGCGTGCCCTGCCTGCTCGCCATCCACCAGGACAAGAGCGGCAATGCGCACGACCTGTTCCTGTCCTACGCCGCGGCCATCGGCGGCGGCCGCGCCGGCATCATCGAGACCACCTTCAAGGAGGAGTGCGAAACCGATCTCTTCGGCGAGCAGACGGTGCTGTGCGGCGGCCTGGTCGAGCTGATCCGCGCCGGCTTCGAGACGCTGGTGGAGGCGGGCTACGCGCCCGAGATGGCCTATTTCGAGTGCCTGCACGAGGTGAAGCTGATCGTCGACCTCATCTACGAGGGCGGCATCGCCAACATGAACTACTCGATCTCCAACACGGCCGAGTACGGCGAGTACGTGTCGGGGCCCAGGCTCATCAACGATGCCTTCCGCGCCGAGATGAAGAAGATCCTCAAGGACATCCAGACCGGCACCTTCACCTCCGACTGGATCCGCGAGTGCAAGGCCGGCCAGCCGCGCTTCAAGGCCATCCGCCGCCTGAACGACGCTCACCAGATCGAGGAGGTCGGCGCCAAGCTCCGCGCCATGATGCCCTGGATCAAGGAGAAGGCGCTCGTCGACAAGAGCCGGAATTAGTCTAGCGGCACACCAGCACGGGGACGGGGCTCAGCGTCGCCACCTTCATGGCCTGACTGCCGAGCAGCAGCTTGGACAGGCCACGGCGTCCGTGCGAGGCCATGACGATCAGGTCGCAGCCTTCCGCGGCGGCGGCCTCGAGGATGCCCTCGGCGGGATGGCGGTCCTTCACGTACATGGTCATGCAGGCCTGGCCCTCTTTCCTGGCGGCCTCGCGCACCCACCACAGGACGCGGTTGGCCTGCGCCGACATGCGCTCCCCGTAGTCGGCCACCGGGTTGGGGAGCTGCCGCTCGGCCAGCGCCGCCATCGAGAGGGCGTCCCACGGCTCCGTCACCGTCACCGCCGTCGCCTTGGCCCCGAGCTGCCGTGCCAGCTCCAGGCCCTGCAGGACGGCCTTTTGCGCCAGCTCCGATCCGTCGGTGGCGATCAGGATGTGCTTGTACATGGGCAACCTTCCTCCCCCCGGCGGGGGGACTCACGGCGACACGGCCGAACTACGCCGTGCAACGGCGGGCGGCGCCGGTCAGGCGTCCTCCTCGCCACCTTCCATATTCTTCAGCGCCGCGAGGTCGACGATCTCGACGTGGCTGCTCTGGGGCAGCTCGATCAGGCCCTGCACCTTGAGCTTGGTGAAGGTGCGGCTCACGGTCTCGATGGTGAGGCCGAGGAAGTCGGCGATGTCGGCGCGCGTCATCGGCAGATCGAAGGAACAGGCGTCCTTGCCGCTGCGCTCGTTGCGGCGCGAGAAGGCGAGCAGGAAGGCTACGACGCGTTCGGTGGCGCTGCGCTGGCCGGTGGTGAGCAGGAGGTCGCGGGTGGCGGCGAGCTCGCGTGCCAGCGCCTCGTAGAGCTTGAAGCCGAGTCGGGCGTCCTGGCGGGCCATCTGGTTGAGCGCGCCAACCGGCAGGCAGCGCAGGCGCGTCGGCTTGATGGCCTGGGCGTTCATGACGTGCTCGCCCTCGGCGCCGAGGCCGATCAGGTCGCCGGGATAGGCGAAGCCCACCACCTGGCGGCGCCCGTCGGAGAGGATCTTGTAGAGGGCGACGGCCCCGGTCTCGACCTGGAAGATGTGGGTGGTGGGGTCACCCTCGGCGAACACGAACTCTTTGGCCTCGACACGGCGCAGCGAGGCATGGGCGAGGCGCTGCTCGAGATCGGTGGATTGGGTGGAGCTGACGGCGGGCTGCAGGGCGAGGTGGCTGTGGCTGTCGGCGTGAGGCGTCGGCATCGGTGTCTCCTCGGCATCGGCGGCTAGAACCGGATGCCTCACCCAACCATTCGCCTGTAGCTGCCATTCAGCGCCCGTGTAACGAATTGTAACGAAATGTCGCCGCGGCGTGGCGCGGCGCGGCCGCGGGCCTCAGCCGCTGCGCACCTTGCGCACGAAGTCGGCCAGCGCGCGGCCGATCTCGTCGGGGCTGTCCTCCTGGAGGAAGTGCAGGCCCTTGACGGTGACCTCGGTCTGATTGGGCCAGGCGCGGCACACCTGGCGCTGGCGTCCGACCAGGATGGAGCCCGGCTCGGCGTTGATGAAGAGCTTCGGCACCCGGCTCGAGGCCAGCCACCGCCCGTAGTCCTCCACGATCGCCACCACGTCGGCGGGCTCGCCTTCGATCGGGATCTGGCGCGGCCAGGTCAGTGTCGGGCGGCGGTCCTCGCCGGGGCTGGCGAAGGGGCGGCGGTACTCGGCCATCTCCTCGTCGGTGAGCTTGCGGATCACCGAGCCGGGCAGCACGCGCTCGACGAACATGTTCTTGGCGAGGATCATGTCCTCGCCACCGGGGGAGCGGAAGCCCTGGAAGGCGCGGCGCGCGTTGTCGGGCCAGTCGGCCCAGGTGACCGGCGTGACGAGCGCCTCCATGTAGGCGATCCCGGCGACGCGGGAGGGGTTGTGCCGCGCCCACTCGAAGCCCAGCGCCGAGCCCCAGTCGTGGACGACGAGGACGACCCCGTCTCCCAGCGCCAGCCGGTCCCACAGCGCCCACAGGTATTCGCGCTGCTCGGCATAGGTGTAGCGGTCCGGGCCGGAGGGGGAGAGCTTGTCGCTGTCGCCCATGCCGATCAGGTCGCAGGCGACCAGCCGGCCGAGCCCGGCGCAGTGCGGCATGACGTTGCGCCACAGGTAGGACGAGGTGGGGTTGCCGTGCTGGAACACAATCGCCGGCCCGCTTCCCTCGTCGATGTAGGCCATGCGCCGGCCCTTGATCTCGGCCAGCTTCTTGGCGGCAAAGGGCTCTGGCGACAGCGGCATGGGGGTGCCTCCTCGGCGCGGGTGTGCCGGCGACTACAGGAAGACGGCGCGCCGGTCGTCAAGCCGTGAAACGGCCATCCCTGCGCCGGGCCCATACGCGGCCCTACGCGCAGCAGGCCGCCAGGTCGTAGAAGGCGCGCATGCGGCGGGTGTCGTGCAGGAGCTGGTAGTGGGCGATCTTGTCGCCCACGAACGCGAACCGCTGGCGCATGGTGCCGCCGATCACGAGGCGGCTCGAGCGGTGGCGGTAGCGGTAGGCGATCCGGTTGACGAGCCACAGCCCGTCGCTCGCCCAGCTGAGCGGCTCGAAGGAGAGCACCTCGATCTGACCCAGCAGCCTCTCCAGCCGCCGTTCCAGCTCGTCCCTGCCCACGCCCTCGCCCAGGAACGAGGCTGCCTGCGGGCACGACGGCACCGCGAACACCAAGTCGTCGACGACAAGCGACATCAATTGCGTGAGACGGCCCTCCGCCCACAGCGTACACGCGCGGTCGGCGACAAGGCGAGACTTGCCCCCCGGCATCACCCGCATCCCCCAACAGCCGCTACCTGTACAACTATAGCGGGTAAGCGGTGTCTTGAAAACCAGCTTGACGGGAGGGTGTCGGGGCGAGTGGCGGCGCGGTCACGCCCCCGGCCTTCCCGTCTTCCGCGGGCGGCCGTGGCGGTGCTTTTTCTTCTCGCGCTCGTCGGGGACCTCGATGGTCTTCACGGGACGCGGCTTGCCCGCGACCGGCAGCCCGCGCTCGGCATGCGGGCCCATCTCGTCGAGGGTGGGTTTGTGCGGGCCTTTGACCTGTTCGCCATAGGCGCCGGCTCTGGTGCGTGAGTCGATATTCGGAGAGCGGGGAGCAAGTTCCTGCCCCTCACCCCGACCCTCTCCCTTTGAAGAACGGGGAGAGGGAGAAGAGTCGCGCGCCGGGATCGGGCGGTTGCGGGCCGAGCCCATCTCGTCGAGCGTCGGCTTGCGGATGCGCGAGACCGCATCGGGATCGCGCAGCGGCTCGGGGCGGTCGGTGCCGGGCCCCATGTCGTCGAGCGAGGGTTTGCGCGCCCGGGTGGCGGGCGTGACGGTGCTCTGCGCGTAGGTGGGCTGCACGGGCTGGTACTGGCGCTGGATACGGGAAGGCAAGTCCCCCTCACCCTGTCCCTCTCCCCGGTGGGGAGAGGGGACGCCAGCGGCACCCCTTGCGCCACCCTGCCCCCTCTGCCCTTGGGGTGAGGGGGCCTTCGTGCGGCTCGGCACATTGGCGCTGGGGCCGTATTTGCGGTCGCCGGAGAAGCTGCCGGCGCGCTCCTCCACGTCGGTCTGGCGGGCGAGCGGGTCGTCGGCGATGGCGAGCTCCGTCTCGCGCAGGCGCTTGATCTCGTCGCGCAGCCGGGCGGCGGTCTCGAACTCGAGGTCGGCGGCGGCCTCCTTCATCCTCTTCTCGAGGCCGGCGATGACGGCCTCCAGGTTGTGGCCGATCAGCGGCACGCCGTCCTCGGCGAAGCCGGTGTCGACGGTGACGTGGTCCTGCTCGTAGACGCTGGCCAGCACGTCGGCGATGCTCTTCTTGACCGACTCGGGCGTGATGCCGTTGGCCTCGTTCCAGGCCTGCTGCTTCTCGCGCCGGCGATTGGTCTCGGCGATGGCGCGCTCGAGGCTGCCGGTCATGGCATCGGCGTAGAGGATCACCTTGCCGTCGACGTTGCGCGCGGCGCGGCCGATGGTCTGGATCAGGCTGGTCTCGCTGCGCAGGAAGCCTTCCTTGTCGGCGTCGAGGATGGCGACCAGGGCGCACTCGGGGATGTCCAGGCCCTCGCGCAGGAGGTTGATGCCGATCAGCACGTCGAAGGCGCCGAGCCTGAGGTCGCGGATGATCTCGATGCGCTCCAGCGTCTCGATGTCGGAGTGCATGTAGCGCACGCGGATGCCCTGCTCGTGCATGTACTCGGTCAGGTCCTCGGCCATGCGCTTGGTGAGCGTGGTGACGAGCGTGCGGTAGCCGGCGCGCGTCACCTGGCGCACCTCGTCGATCAGGTCGTCGACCTGGCTCCTGGCGGGGCGCACCTCCACCCGCGGATCGGTGAGCCCGGTCGGGCGAATCACCTGCTCGACGAACACGCCGCCGGTCTGGGCGAGCTCCCAGCTGCCCGGCGTGGCCGAGACGTAGACCGTCTGCGGCCGCATGGCGTCCCACTCCTCGAAGCGGAGCGGCCGGTTGTCCATGCAGGAGGGCAGGCGGAAGCCGTATTCGGCCAGCGTCGCCTTGCGCCGGTAGTCGCCGCGGAACATGCCGCCGATCTGCGGCACGGTGACGTGGCTCTCGTCGACGAACACGAGCGCGTTGTCGGGCAGGTACTCGAACAGGGTGGGCGGCGGCTCGCCGGGCTGGCGGCCGGTGAGATAGCGCGAGTAGTTCTCGATGCCGGCGCAGGAGCCGGTGGCCTCCATCATCTCCATGTCGAAGAGGGTGCGCTGCTCCAGCCGCTGCGCCTCCAGGAGGCGGCCGGCCTTGTAGAGCTCGTCGAGGCGCTGCTTGAGCTCGGCCTTGATCGACTTCAGGGCCTGCTGCAGCGTCGGCTTGGGCGTGACGTAGTGGGAGTTGGCGTACACCTTGACCAGCTTCAGCTCGTCGGTCTTGGCCCCCGTGAGCGGGTCGAACTCGACGATGGCCTCCACCTCGTCGCCGAACAGCGAGATGCGCCAGGCGCGGTCCTCCAAGTGGGCCGGGAACAGCTCCACCGTGTCGCCG
>DASRDL010000267.1:0-2999 GCA_035652635.1 Hyphomicrobiaceae bacterium
CCCAGGATCTCCGACAGGCGCATCAGGCGCTCGTCGTAGGGCTTGGAGTCGGGGGCGATGATGTTGCCCTGGGCACCCGCACCCGATGCCGTCGCCGCCGTCACCAGCATGGCAGCGAGGATGAAGCGGCAGGCTGGCGCGCGCATCGTCATGGGCCGGCATTCTAGGCCGCATCGCGGCGCCGGCAAGGCGGATGGCCGGGGACAGTGGGGAGACAGAGAGGGCATCAGGGGCCTTGCAGCCGTGCCCGGGCGCGGCGGATCAGCGCTGCCGCCCCGTCGGTCAGCGGGTAGCGGTCGATGTCGCCGAAGGGCACGAATCGGGCGTCGGCGGCATCCCCGCCCGGCGCCGGCTCGCCGGCACACCAGCGGCCGAGATGAACGGCAATGAGGTAATGGGCAAGGAGCCCGCCGTCGGGCCGGCGCAGAATCACCTCGTGCACGTCGAGCAGACCGGAAATCTCGACCTCCACGCCGGTCTCCTCGTGCACTTCGCGTCGGGCCGCGGCACTCGCCGCCTCGCCGGGCTCGATGTGGCCCCCGGGCAGGCTCCACAGGCCCTTGAGGGCACCCTTTCCCCTCTCGATCAGCAGCACCTCGCCGTCACGGAATATGGCGGCGCTGGCGGCGCAGCGCGGCCAGGCGTGGCCCTCGGCCGTGGTCTTGGTTTCACTCATGCCCGCGCCGCCTTCGTTCGTTACCGGCCCAACCAGAATCACGACGTTTTACAATGGTATCTCCCAGTTTTTGCCAGAAGGGCATAGGCTTGGACAGCGACTTCGCCTGAACATGCCCCGGCGCGGCCCCCGGCCCGCCGGATCGAGGGGAGCGAGCGTGATGGCGTACAAAGGCAGCGACTTGGATCTGCGGCTGGCACGATTGACGCCGGCGCGCGAGGCCGTGGACGGCCCCGCAGAACATGCCTGGGCGCAGGCCCAGCGGGCAAGCCCCATCCCCGTCGACGAAGCCGTGCTGGCGGTCACCAACTGCGCCTACGACGTGGCGGCGTTCCATGGCGCCGACGCCGTCCGGCTCGAGCACCTGCTGCACGCGCTGACCCGGCTTGCCGCCGGCACCGACGTGCTGGCCGAGCTCGGCGTCCGCGTCGACCGGCTGCGGCGGGATACGGCTGCCTCGATTGCCGCCGAGATGCCGGCTGGTCCCCTCGAGCACAACGGCACCCCGCGCGCCTCCGCTGCACTCGAGGAGGTGCTGCGGCGCGCCACCGATCTGGCGGCCAGGCGGCGCGCCCCCGCCGGGCTTCATGACGTGTTGCGTGCTCTGCTCGGCGGCGGCCCGGGTTCACCGGCTGCGACCCTGCTCATGCAGGCGGCGAGCGACCCGCAGCGGCTGGAGCGCTGGCGCGACGAGCCGCGGCGCGAGGCTCTGGCCTCCCTGCCGGCCGGCGAGGCGGAGGGGCGGCCCAACGACGCCTCGGCGCTGGAGACGCTGCGCACGCAACTCGGCCAGCTCGAGGTCGCCGTGCTCGCCCTGCGCGAGGAGGCGGCCGCCGAGAGAAAGGCGCTCGCCGATCTCCTGCACGAGGCACGGCCCGATCTCGAGGCCATGCGCGGCCTGCGCGACGACATCGCCGCCGACCGCAGGGCGCTGGCCGAGCTCGTCGGCGAGGTGCGCTCCGAGCTGCAGGCGCTGCGCAGCGCCAGCCCACAGGCAGCGGGAGCCGTCGGCGTCCAGGCGGTGGAGTCCCTGCTCGATGCGCGACTGGGCGACCTCGGCAAGGCCGCCGCCATGCTGGCCGAGCGCCTTCCCGCCATCGAGGGCCTCTTCTCGAGCGACGCCCTGCCGGAGCTGCGCACGCGGCTCGAGACGCTCGAAGGCTCGATCGAGACGCGCACCCGCCAGGCCGCGGAGCGCGTGGTCGGCAATCTCGGCGAGCGCATCGGCGAGGCCCAGACCGGCCTGCAGCGCCTGCAGGCGGAGACAGAGCGCCGCTGGGCGTCGAGCGACGAGCGCCAGATCGCGCTCGAGGCTTCGGTGCGGGCCCACCTGCACGCGGCCGAGGAGGCGAGCAAGGCGCACGGGCAGGTCCTGGGCGAGGTGCACCAGGCGCTGATGAAGCTCGCGACCAGCCAGCAGACGCTCGGCGACAACTTCGCCACCTGGCGCAGCGAGAGCGGCGGCGACATCGGCATCGTCAGCAACCGGGTGGCGCAACTGGAGCAGACCATGCTGGACCTGCTGAGCCAGCTCGGCGGCGAGCTGCAGGCGCTGCGGCAGGAGAGCCACGGCGACGGCGGCCGCCGCAGCAACGGCTTCAAGCGCTGGCTCTATGGAACGAGCAGCGTGTTCGCGAGCCGGCGTGAGGCGCCAGGCACGCCCCGCACCGAGCGCCAGCCGGGCGATCCGCCGCCGTCCTGATTTGGCACACGGGACCCTGGCCCTCGTCTTGCGTCGGCCGTGCGCATCGAAATCGGCGAGCGAGCGGCCAGTGCCGGCACCTTCCACCTCACCTGCGCACGGCTCCGCCTCCCTGGAGGCGGGCCGCATCGCCGTGCTGATCGCCGGCGGCGCGCTGGCGAACATGCTGGTGAACGGGCTCGTGCGTCATTTCGGGCCGGTGTCGGTGCTCGCAGAAGAGCCCGAGTCCAAGCTCGCCATCCTGCGGCGCCGGGCCCGGCTGATCGGCTGGACCGAGGCGCTGGGGCAGGCGGCCTTCGGCGTGCTTCAGAAGCTCCTCGCCCGCCGCAGCGCCGCGCGCCTCGCCGCAGTCTGGGCCGAGCACGGCCTCGACCCCCGGCCCGACCCGGCACTCGGCGTGCGCACGATCGGCTCGGTCAACTCCGAGGCCTGCCGGGCGGCGCTGCGCGAGCTCGATCCCAGCGTCGTCGTCGTGTACGGCACCCGCATCATCAGGCGCGAGACGCTCGCTTGCGTGCCGGCGCCGTTCATCAACTACCACGCCGGCGTCAACCCCAAGTACCGCGGCCAGAACGGGGCCTACTGGGCGCGCCGCAATCGCGACGATGCCCACGCCGGCGT
>DASRDL010000268.1:0-11592 GCA_035652635.1 Hyphomicrobiaceae bacterium
CCCAGTTGATGAGCACGAGGCGGATGATCTCGCCGAACGCCAGGGTGACGATGGCGAGATAGTCGCCCCTCAGCCGCAGCACCGGGAAGCCCAGCAGGATGCCCCAGAATGCCGCCATCAGGCCGGCCACGGGCAGGCAGACCCAGAACGCCCACAGCGGCCAGAAGCCCTCGCCGATCCAGGCCGCCATGAACGCCTTGATCGGATCGCTGGTGGCGAACAGGGCGTAGGCGTAGGCGCCGACCGCGTAGAAGGCGACGTAGCCGAGGTCGAGCAGGCCGGCGAGGCCGACCACGATGTTGAGCCCCCAGCCCAGCATCACGTAGATGAGAACCTGGATGCCGAAATTGTCGATCCACTTGATGGCGCCGGCCTGGCCCGCGAGGGCGAGCGCCAGCGCAGGGTAGAGCAGCAGGAAGGCCAGCAGCAGGCGGGAAAGCACGCGTGCCAGGCCGCGGGGCGCGGCGAAGCCGCGCGGCCTCGTGGCGCCTGCAGGCGCCACGAGGTAGAGGAAGCGCGCAGCGAAAGCCAGAGCCACCAAGATCGCCACGTAATGCCAGCGCGGCTGCAGGACGAGCTCGTTGGATATGTTCTGCTCGGTGCGCAGGGCAAGGATGGGCACGGCCAGCCCCAGCGCCAGCAGCGCCGTTCCCAGAGCGTCCTTGAGAGCTGCTGCCAGTTTCGCCGAAGCCACGGTAGGGGGAGCAGCGGCATCCACGGCCATGGCTACACCTTCTCCACGTCCGGCTTGCCGAGCAGCCCGGAGGGCAGGAACACCAGCGTGATGGCGAGGATCAGGAAGGTGGCGACGTCCTTGTAGTCGATGGAGAAGTAGGCCGACCACAGCGTCTCGATGAGGCCGATGAGGAGCCCGCCCAGCACCGCACCCGGCAGCGAGCCGATGCCGCCCAGCACGGCGGCCGTGAACGCTTTCACCCCCGGCACGAAGCCGTCGGCGAAGTTCACCACGCCGTAGTAGATCATGAACATGAGGCCCGCGACCGCGGCCAGCGCTGCGCCCATCACGAAGGTGAGCGAGATGGTGCGGTCTACGTCGACGCCGAGCAGGGCCGCCATGCGCCGGTCCTGCTCGCAGGCGCGTTGCGCACGGCCGAGCGAGGTGTGCTGCACCACCCACCAGAACGCCGCCAGCAGAACGGCCGTCACCACCACGATCATGATCTGCTTGTAGGAGAGCGTGACGGCGTAGGTTTCGCCGCCGCTCAGCGTGATCACCTCGCCCAGCATGGAGGGCACCGGCTTGTTGCGCGGGCCCTGCGTCACCTGCACGAGGTTCGACAGGAAGATCGACATGCCGATGGCCGAGATGAGCGGGGCCAGACGGAACGAGCCGCGCAAGGGGCGATAGGCCAGGCGCTCGATCGCCCAGGCCCACAGCGAGGTGAGCAGCATCCCCAAGATCAGCACGACGAAGAGCGCGACGGCGAGCGAGCCCAGGCCCAGCACCTGCGTCAGCGCCATCAGGAAGATCAGGGCGATGAAGGTGGAGAGCATGAACACGTCGCCATGGGCGAAGTTCACCATGCCGATGATGCCGAACACCATCGTGTAGCCGATGGCGATGAGCCCATAGATGGAGCCGAGCGTGACCCCGTTGATCATCTGCTGCAGGAAATATTCCATGCCGCGCTGCTGCCCTGCCTGAGTCGGTGGATCAGGCTAGCAGAGTGGCCAGGGGAGCTACAACGCGGGCGGATGGAGGAAACGGCGGCGTGTTGCCGAAATATGCGGCATCGATGCCTCCTCGGCGCCGGGGCGGCCTGGGCTCAGCCGGGCGCAAGATGGTCGAGGGGCAATGGTGCTCCGGCTTTGAGGGTGCGGATGGCGATGTTGCTGCGCACCTCCTTGACGATGGGCAGGCTCAAGAGCCTGGCCACCAGAAACTGCTGATAGCGCTCGAGGTCGGGCACCACCACCTCGAGCAGGTAATCGGCTTCGCCGGACACCATGTGGCAGGCGACGATCTCGGGCATGCCGAGCACGCACTCCTCGAAGGCGACGGCGCGATCGTTGGCGTGGCTCTCGATCTTGACGCCCACGAAAACGGTGAGCCCGAGCCCCACCCGCGTGCGCTGCAGGGCTGCGCGATAGGCCTCGATGTAGCCGTCGCGCTCCAGCCGCTTGACCCGCCGCAGGCACGGGGACGGCGACAGGCCGACCTGGTCGGCGAGGTCGACATTGCTCAGGCGGCCGTCGGCCTGCAGTGCGGCAATGATGCGGCAGTCGATGGCGTCCAGGTCGAGTTTTGGCATGAATATAATCTCACGACGGCGATCAAGGCACAATATTGCCAATGTGCGCCAAATACGAGCACAATTCGCAAGGACACACCGCACCTTGTTGGGGCAATGAAGCGCATCGAGCTCTTTCCAGGAGGCACACCGAATGACCGCCCAGCTCCCGCTCCAATCCCTGGCACAAGCCGTTCAGCGCTACCTCGACCTGATGTACGACTCCGACATCTCCCGCTTCGACCAGGTGTTTCACCCCACGGCCCAGCTGCACGGCTTCCAGGAGGGGCGGATGACCATGTGGCCGGCGCAGACGTTCAGGGAGGTCATGGCCGGCCGGCCCTCGCCTAAGGAGTTGAACGCCCCGCGGCAGGAGGAGATTTTGCTCCTCGACTTTGCCTCGCCGACGCAGGCCATGGTCAAGGTGCGGGTGAGGATCAATTCCGTCGTCTTCGTCGACCACCTCACATACCACTGCATCGATGGCGCCTGGCTCGTGACCGCGAAGGCCTATCACGTGGAAAGCAGGCTCCCGGCGGCTGCCTGACGGTGCGCCACCGCACGCCCCGAGCCGACGGACCCGGATGGCGCTCCAAGGCTGTCACGCCCGCCGCGGGCACAAAGCGGAGAGCCGTGGCCGAGGCCACGATCGGCGTGCCGCCCAATGGCTCCCTGGTCCCGGATATTGTGCTGCGCGCAATTCCGGGATGACAGTGACGCTTGCTGATCGGAAAGTGCTCTAGCGCTGCGGCGCGGCCTCCGACGTCATGGCCACCGCGGCGGCCCGCGCCGTCACCCGCTCGCGCTGGAAGAGGTAGAGGCCCGAGAGGATCACGACCGCGGCCCCTGCCAGCGTCCAGGCGTCGGGCACCTGGCCGAACACGATGAAGCCTGCCGCCGAGTGCGTAAGCAGCGTGACGTAAAGGAAGGGCGCGATGGTGGAGGCCGGCGCATGGCGGTGCGCCAGGATGAAGAGGTAGTGGCCGAGGCCGCCGTAGGCGCCCATCGACAGCAGCAGCAGCCACACGAAGCTGCTTTGCGGCCAAACCCACTCGGCGAGCGCGAAGGGGGCGACGAGGAAGCTGCCTGCGAGCAGCGAGTAGAAGAGCGTCACCTCGGCCCGGTCATAGGGGGCAAGGTAGCGCGTGATGATGCTGAAGACGGCATAGCTCAGCATGCCGGCGAGCGACAGGAGCACGGCCGGATGCACAGCGGTAAGTCCGGGCCGGATCGCCACCAGGATGCCGGCGAAGCCGACGATGATGGCGACGGTACGCCGCCAGCCGATCCATTCGCCCAGGAACGGGCCCGCCAGCAGCGCCACCATCAGCGGGGTAAGGAAGCCGATGGTGGTGGTCTGGTCGAGGCGCAGGTGGCGCAGAGCCAGGAAGTTGAAGGCCGTGGAGCCCAGCAGCAGCACCGAGCGCGCGAGCTGGTGGGCGGGCTTGCGTGTGCGCAGGAGCGAGGGCACCGCCAGCAGGCCGAGCATGGCCACCATGACCAGGAACTGGCCCAGAAAGCGCATCCAGATCACCTGCGAGGCGGGCAGTCCGCTCGTCGTGCCCAGGTACTTCGCCGTCGTGTCGAGGCAGGCAAACAGCGCCCAGGCGAGGCACATGAGGCCGATGGCCCTGAGCGGGCGCGATGCGGCCTGGGCTGGCGCCGGCACTGGTGCGGTCTTCTGCATGGGCGCGAAAGGTTCCTCGCCGGGCCGTCGGCCGACCGCGGGCGCGCCCCTTATAGCGGCAGTTGCGACGCCCGTTAGGCAGGCCGATACAATGCCCACATGTGCCGTCCGCATGCCTGGAGCCGACCGGGCCGCCCTTTTGCGGTCGGCCGATCTTGCCGCTAGCTTGGCGGGCAGTCGGCGAGGAAGGACGAGCGGAGGATTGCATGGTGCGGCATGGTGGCAGGCGCGTGCTGATGGCAGGCCTGGCGGCGGGTGCCATCGTCGGCATGACCGCCCGCGCGGCTAAGGCCGACGCCATCGACGGCGAGTGGTGTCTCGGCTCCAGCCATTTCGCCATCGACGGGCCCAACATCACGACCCCCGGCGGCAACCGCATCCAGGGCAACTATTCCCGGCACGGCTTCGACTACGTCGTCCCGGCCAACGAGCCGGGCGCCGGCGGCCGCATCGACATGGTGCTGCTCAACGAGGAGACGGTGCAGCTGACGCGCGCCGGCCAGGCGGCAGCGCCCGAGATCTGGCGCCGCTGCCGCCCGACCAGTTGAGAGCCGGCGCACCGACATGACCGCGGCCGCCGATAGGGGCTCCCATACACCCCTTCATGTCACAGGCCTCGACGCGCTGGCTGCCGTCGCGCGGCACGACTTTGCCCGCATGCGCTTTCCGGCTGCGAACTGGGTGCCGGCCACGACGGGGCCCGACGGCCGCCCGGCGCTCGACGTGCTCGTCATCGGCGGCGGCATGTGCGGGCAGACCGCGGCGCTGGCACTGATGCGCGACGGCATCCGCAATCTGCGCATCGTCGATGCCGCTCCCCGCGGGCGCGAGGGACCGTGGGGCACGCACGCGCGCATGGAGACGCTGCGCTCGCCCAAGCACCTCACCGGGCCCGACCTCGGCTTTCCCGCCCTCGCCTTCCGCGCCTGGTACGAGGCCCAGCATGGGGCCGACGGCTGGGAGCGGCTCTACAAAATCGCCACCGCCGATTGGCTCGCCTACCTTCTGTGGGTGCGCGAGGTGGCCGGCATCCCCGTCGAGAACGGCATCGAGGCGGTCGAGGTTGAGCCGGCCCGAGACTTCGTGCGCGTCGCGTTGCGCAGCCGGGGTGCGGCCGAGACGGTCTTCGCGCGCAAGGTCGTGCTGGCCGGCGGTCGCGACGGCTGGGGGGCGCCTTACGTGCCGTCGTTTCCCTCCCTCGACCCGGCGGTGCGGGAGCGCGGTGCCGGCCGCGTCTTTCATTCCTCCGACGCCATCGATTTCACCCGCTTCAAGGGCGGCGCGATCGGTGTGCTGGGCGCCAGCGCCTCCGCCTTCGACAATGCCGCCGTGGCGCTGGAGACGGGGGCGCGCAGCGCCCTGCTGTTCTGCCGCCGGCCGCACCTGCCGCAGATCAACAAGTCGAAATGGACGGTCTTTGCCGGCTTCCTCGAGGGCTACCACGCGCTCTCCGACCGCCGGCGCTGGCAGACCTACAGCTACATCCTGTCCGAGGCCTCGCCGCCGCCCCACGAGTCGGTGCTGCGCTGCGAGCGCCATGCCGGCTTCGCCATACGTTTTGCCGAGCCGTGGAAGGATGTGATCGCCGCCGCCGACGGCGTGACCGTGGTCACGGACGCGGCGCGCTATACGTTCGACGCCGTCGTGCTGGCGACGGGCTTCGCCGTCGATCTGGCGCGTCGCGCCGAGCTCGCCCCCATCCATGACAAGGTGATGCTGTGGCGCGATCGCATCGCGCCGGCGGAGGCGGATCGCCATCCCGAGGCAGCGCGCTTTCCCTACCTGGGCCCGGGCTTCGAGCTCGTGGAGCGCACGCCGGGCGCCGCTCCGGGGCTCGGCAACATCCACTGCTTCAATGCGGCAACGACCATGAGCCACGCCGCCCTCTCCGGCGACATACCGGGGCTCGCCACCGGCGCCAACCGCCTGTCGCGGGCAATCGCCGGCGCCCTGTTCGCCGCCGACATCGACCGGCACGGCGCAGCGCTCGAGGCCTTCGACGACCGTGAGCTGGAGCCGACGCGCTATTTCCTGCCGCGATGAGGCTTCAGCGGTTGAGGGCGGCCGTCAGGGCGCGGGGGTTGCCGCCGTTCTTGGCGATGTAGTCCTCGAACAGGTTCTTCAGGAACGGCGTCATCCAGAAGCCGAGCACCATCGCGTCCCGCACCTTGTAGCTGTTGCCGTACTTGGAGAGCAGCCAGCGCACCTCGTAGGCACTGCCGTCGGCGAGGACGATGCGGCTGTCGACCATGATGCCCGAGGACGAATGCATGCTCTGGTCGACCCATTCCACGCGCGCGACCGGATACTTGGGCGACTCGGCTGCCGCGTAGCGGCCGATGAAGCGGGCCATGCCGGAGAAGTAGCTCGGACGCTCGGCGTGCGGCAGGCGCGTGCGGTACTCGCCCAGGGAATAGAGGCCGATCTGGGTGACGTCGGCGTGGCGCTCGACGACGGCGGCCATGGCGGCGGGCGAGCGCGAGCGCGCAGCGGCCATCAGCTCGCGGCCGACCTGGGCCATGAACACCACGGCCGGATCGGCTGCCCGCGCCGGCGCGGTGGCGAGACCGAGCCACAACGCCAGCAGCCCGGTCCACAACGAAGCCGCGGCAACTTGGCGGAGCCGGCGCTGAGCCACCGCGTTCCCCGCACACATCATTGCAACGGTCGTCATGCGCTGCCGATCCCTCGCTTGTTCATTGCGCCCGAGAAGGCCCCCGCCTCCCGGACGCATCTGCCCGGCCTCTACAACATCGCACTCCGGACGCACACGATCCTCTCAGTCAACAATGCGTCTCTTAAGAGATCCCGCAAGATGCGGCGGCGCCTGTTGATCGTGGGCCGGGTGTGGCCGCCGAAGCACTAGGCGGCCGGTGGCTGGCGTAAGCCATCAGCAGGCCAGGAGTGTGGCAAGGCACGACGACGGGCCGCCGAGTTGGCGGCCCGTCGGGTTGGTTGCCGCGTTGGGGCAGGCGTGGGGTCAGCTCTGCTCGTCCACCTCGGGCAGCTTGCTCACCTGGTCGGCGGTCATGGCGAGGCGGATAGTGTCACCGGCGCGGGCGAATTTGCCCTCGGGAATCGACACGAGCTTGCCGCCGAAGCCGAGGAAGCCGCCGGTCTTGAGGCGGATGGCGGTCACCTTGCCGTCGGGGGCCGTGGTGACGCTGTGGACGGACCCGAGCTTGCTGCCGTCGGAGGTGAAGACGGCGAGCCCGACCATGGGGTCGGCCTTCTGCGGCGTCATCGCCGACTTGTCGCCGGGCGTGGCCGGGGCCGGCGCCGGCTTGGCGGCCGGCGGTGGGGTGGTGGGTCCCGTTGTGGTTGGGGGTGCAGTCTGCGCCGCGGCCGAGACCAGCGGCAGGCCGATCAGGAGCGCCGCCACGCCGAGGCGGCTTGCTCTCTGGCAATTGAACATTTGCAGGCTCCTCTGCTTGTTGCACTTGCCCGTCAACGGCAGGGAGGCGCAAGGGTTCCGGCAGCCGGGCGATGCTGGCGTGTTCAGCTCGCCCTCGACTGCGGGCGGCAAGTATTGGTGCGGATGAATAGGCAACCATTCGCCGCAATTGCGAACGAAGTCCGCCACAATTCTTGGCGGCATCTTCGCGGACCGGGGGCAATCCTGTCTTCACCGGGCGGGACTCGGTCTTCGCCGATGAATGACCGGGCATCGGGTCCGTCGGGCGATTTGTCTTGACGTATAAAGATATCTTTATATCATTCGGCGGTGGAGGATCGCGTGCGACTGCCTGTGCAAACGTCCGTATCTGCCCTGAAGGCCATCGCCGAGCCGACGCGGCTGCGCCTGCTCGTGCTGCTGGCCTCTGGCGAGCTCAACGTCAAGGACCTGACGGGCATTCTCGGCCAGAGCCAGCCGCGCATCAGCCGCCACCTCAAGCTCCTGTCGGAGGCGGGTCTGGTCGAGCGTGCCCCCGAGGGCAGCTGGGTTTATTTCCGGCTGGCTGAGGGCGGGCAGGGTGGCGGCCTGGCGCGGCTCGTGCTCGCGGCGGTGGACCCGGCCGATCCCCTGCTCGTGCGCGACCGGCGCAGAGTCGAGGCGCTGCGGCAGGAGCGCGACCGGGCCGCCCAGGCCTATTTCCAGGCGCACGCCGGCGAGTGGGACAGCATCCGCGCCCTGCACGTGGCCGAGGCCGAGGTCGAGGCCGCCATCGCCGAGATCCTGGGGCCCGGCCCGTTCGACCTCCTGCTCGACCTCGGCACCGGCACGGGGCGCATGCTCGAGCTTCTTCGCGACCGCTACCGCCGTGGGCTCGGCGTGGACTCGAGCCCCGCGATGCTCGCCTACGCGCGTGCCAAGCTCGAAAGCAACGGCATCTGGCATGCCCACGTCAGGCAGGGCGACATCTATGATCTTACCGTCGGCGATCAGGCCGCCTCGGCGGTGATCATGCACCAGGTCATGCACTTCCTGAGCGACCCGCCGCGCGCCGTGCGCGAGGCCGCGCGCGTGCTGGCACCCGGCGGCTCGCTGCTGATCGTCGACTTCGCCCCTCACGAGCTCGAGTTCCTGCGCGAGCAGTTTGCGCACGAGCGCCTCGGCTTCGCCCGCGAGCAGGTGGCGCATTGGCTCGCCGATTGCGGGCTCGAGGTGATGGAAACGCGCGATCTCGTGCCCGCGCAGGGCGGCGCGGCCAAGCTCACGGTATCGATGTGGCTCGCCGGCCGGCCGCGGGTGGGCGGGGCCGCGAGCGAGAGCGACAATGCGCGCGAGCTGGAGCGGGTCGGCCGATGACGAACGAGAGTGGAGAGCGCCGCAGCCGCCTCGTCGGCGATGGCGACATCAGCGTCTCCTTCGAGTTCTTCCCCCCCAAGACGGAGAAGATGGAGGAGGCGCTGTGGAGCGCCATCCGCCGGCTCGAGCCGCTCAAGCCGCGCTTCGTGTCGGTGACGTACGGGGCCGGCGGCTCGACGCGCGAGCGCACACACGCCACCGTTGCCCGCCTGGCGCGCGAGACGAGCCTCGTCCCGGCGGCACATCTGACCTGCGTCCAGGCGACCAGGAGCGAGGTCGACGAGGTCGCGCGCGGCTACTGGCAGGCCGGTGTGCGCCACATCGTTGCCCTGCGCGGCGACCCGGCTGCCGGCGTCGGCACCAGGTATGCCCCACATCCCGGCGGCTACACCAATGCCGCCGACTTGGTGGCGGGACTGAAGCGCCTCGCCGGCTTTGAGATTTCCGTGGCCGGCTATCCCGAGCGTCACCCCGAGAGCGCCTCGCTGGCTGCCGACCTCGACAACCTCAAGGCCAAGGTGGATGCCGGCGCCAGCCGCATCATCACCCAGTTCTTCTTCGACAATGCGCACTACCTGCGCTTCCTCGAGGCGGCGCGGGCGCATGGCATCTGGGCGCCGATCGTGCCCGGCATCGTGCCCATCCACAACTTCAGGCAGGTGGCGGGCTTCGCCTCCCGCTGCGGCGCGGTGATGCCGGCGTGGATGGCGCGCCGCTTCGACGGTCTCGACACCGATCCGCAGACCACGCACCTGGTGGCGGCGGCCACCGCGGCCGAGCAGGTGATGGACCTGGTCGATCACGGCATCCGCCAGTTCCACTTCTACACGCTCAACCGCGCCGATCTCGTCTACGCCATCTGCCACCTGCTCGGCCTGCGCCGGTGCGCGGCCGCCGGCCCGCTACTCGCCACGGAGGCCATCGGAACATGAAGAGAGTGGAGCGCATCGCCGCTCTCAGGGCAGCGGCCCGTGAACGCATCCTGATCATCGACGGCGCCATGGGCACGATGATCCAGCGCTACAAGCTGAGCGAGGCCGAGTTCCGCGGCACCCGCTTTGCCGCGCATCCCAAGCCCGTGCAGGGCAACAACGACCTGCTCGTGCTCACCAGGCCCGAGGCGGTCGCCGCCATTCACTCGGCCTATCTCGAGGCCGGCGCCGACATCGTCTCCACCAACACCTTCAACGCCCAGCGCATCTCGCTCGCCGACTACGGCATGGAGGAGCTGGCCTACGAGATCAACCTCGCCGCCGCGCAGCTCGCCCGCGCTGCCGCCGACGCGGCGACGGCCAGGTCGCCGGCGCGGCCGCGCTTCGTCGCCGGCGCGATGGGGCCCACCAACCGCACGGCCTCGATCTCGCCCGACGTGAACAATCCCGGCTTCCGCAACATCACGTTCGACGAGCTGGCGGGGGCCTACGCCGAGCAGGCGCGCGGGCTGATCGAGGGCGGCGCCGACGTCCTGCTGATCGAGACCGTGTTCGACACCCTCAACGCCAAGGCGGCGGGATTTGCCGTGATGCAGGTGTTCGACGAGCTGGGCGTGGAGCTGCCGCTCGTGGTGTCGGGCACCATCACCGACCGCTCGGGGCGCACGCTGTCGGGGCAGACGCCGGAGGCGTTCTATGTCTCGATCCGGCACCTGAAGCCGTTCGCGGTGGGGCTCAACTGCGCGCTGGGCGCGGAGCTGATGCGTCCCTACCTGGCCGAGATCGCCGCCGTCGCTGAAACGCTCACCATCGCCTATCCCAACGCCGGGCTGCCCAATGCCATGGGCGAGTACGACGAGGGACCGCACGACATGGCCTGCCACATCGAGCCGTGGGCCAAGGAGGGTCTCCTCAACATCGTCGGCGGCTGCTGCGGTTCAACGCCCGAGCACATCACCGAAATCCGGCGACACGTGGAGAAATATCCGCCGCGCCAGGTGCCGGTGATCGAGCGCCGCATGCGCCTCTCGGGCCTCGAGCCGTTCGTGCACGCGTGAGATGCATGGGTAGAGCAACATCATCGCAGTCGTCATGGTCGGGCTTGTCCCGGCCATCCATCCATCGGCTTGCTCCGGTGTTTGGGGAGAGCTGGATCCTCGGGACAAGCCCGAGGATGACAGTTTGCGGCATGGCGGGAGCGCAAAACGGATGACCGCAACCACAAGCGCGGCGACGAGCTTCATCAATATCGGCGAGCGGACCAACGTCACGGGGTCGGCGAAGTTCCGCAAGCTGATCGAGGCGGGCGACTACACGGCTGCGCTCGCCGTTGCCCGCTCCCAGGTGGAGAACGGCGCGCAAATCCTCGACGTCAACATGGACGAGGGCCTGCTCGATTCCGAGAAGGCGATGACGGCGTTCCTCAATCTGGTGGCCGCCGAGCCCGACATCGCCCGCGTGCCGGTGATGGTCGACTCCTCCAAGTTCGCCATCATCGAGGCCGGCTTGAAATGCGTGCAGGGCAAACCGGTGGTGAACTCGATCTCCATGAAGGAAGGCGAGGACGCTTTCATCTCGCATGCGAAGATCGTGCGCCGTCATGGCGCGGCGGTGGTGGTCATGGCCTTCGACGAGCAGGGGCAGGCCGACACCTATGAGCGGCGCATCAATATCTGCAAGCGCGCTTACGACATCCTGCTCGACAAGGTCGGTTTCCCGCCCGAGGACATCATCTTCGATCCGAATATCTTCCCGGTCGCAACCGGCATGGAGGAGCACAACAACTACGGCGTCGACTTCATCGAAGCCACGCGCTGGATCCGCCAGAACCTGCCGCATGCCCATGTGTCAGGCGGCGTGTCGAATCTTTCCTTCTCGTTCCGCGGCAACGAGCCGGTGCGCGAGGCGATGCATTCGGTGTTCCTCTATCACGCCATCGCTGCCGGCATGGACATGGGCATTGTCAATGCC
>DASRDL010000269.1:0-3050 GCA_035652635.1 Hyphomicrobiaceae bacterium
TTCGCGGCAAGCCTGGTGATGGCGCCGCTGGCGCTGCAGGCGAGCGGCACGGAGGCTCAGCGCCAGGAGTGGCTGCCGCGGATCGCGGCCGGCGAGGCGCGCATCGCGGTCGGCTTCGCCGGCGCGACGGGGCAGACCGGCGCGGCCAGGCTGGCGCTCGACGGCGGGCGGCTGTCGGGCCGGGTGCAGAGCGTGCTCGACGGCGGCGGCGCCACCCACGTCATGGTCTATCTGGCCGACGGCCGCGCGGTGCTGACCGCGGTCGACGGCGAGGGGGTCAAGGCCGCCCTGCCGCCCAGCCTCGACCGAACGCGGCCGCTGCTCGACGTCACCTTCGAGGGCGCTCCGGCGGCGGTGCTCGATGCCGCCAACGATCCCTCCGCCGCACGCACGCGCGTGCTCGATGCCGGCCGCGTCATGCTGGCCGCCGATACGCTGGGCTCGGCACAGGCCATGTTCGACCAGGCCGTCGCCTTCGCCAAGGAGCGCGTGCAGTTCGGCCGGGTGATCGGCTCCTTCCAGGCGGTGAAGCACACGCTGGCCGACCTCGCCACGGTCCTCGAGCCGTGCCGGGCGCTGGTGTGGTTCGCCGCCCACGCCCAGGATGCGCTGCCCGACGAGGCGCGGCTCGCCGCCCTGCAGGCCAAGGCCCATCTCGACGACGTGGGCCGCGAGGTGGCGCGGCTCGCAACCGAGGTACACGGCGGCATGGGCTTCACCGACCTCGCCGGCCTGCACTTCTGGTTCAAGCGCATCGACGCCAACCGCCAGCTGCTGGGCACGCCCGAGCGCTGCCGCCACGAGGCGGCCCTCGTGCAGGGCTGGATTTCCGGCTGAGGCGAGGGCCTCTCGAGGGTGCAGCGTAATACCCGAGCACCCGCCGCGGCGCACCGGAGCATGCGGCCATCCGAAGGCTGCCTTTCTGGAGCGGGACCACCCTGGCTCTGGCTGAAGGTGCCCCAATCGCGCTAGGCTCGGCGCGGGGTGGGTCAGCGGTGGCTCGCCTGCTGTGAAAAGGGAGTAGACGACCCATGCAGTACACTTCGCTTGCGAGAGCGGCCTTGGCCGCGGCGATCACCGCCACACTGGCGTTCGCCGGCCCGGCGCACGCCCAGCAGTCTCGGACGCTCAAGATTCAGTCGGCGGTGCCGCCGTCGACCACCACGCAGGACGCGCTCAAGTTCTTCGCCGACCGTGTCGACAAGCTGACCGGCGGCCAGCTCAAGATCGAGGCCCTGCCGGGTGGTGCGATCGTGCCGCCGTTCGAGATCCTCGATGCCGCCCACAAGAAGGTGATCGACGGTGCCTACGGCATCTCCTACTGGTGGTTCGGCAAGAACAAGGCGGCGACGCTGTTCTCCAATACGCCCGCCGGCATCGCCGGCATGGATCCCATCGACTTCATCGGCTGGGTGTACGACGGCGGCGGGCTCGAGCTGTGGAACGAGTTCTACCAGAAGGAGCTTAAGCTCAATCTCGTGGCCTTCCCCAGCATCCCGCCGAGCCCGCAGGCGATGGGCTGGTTCAAGCGTCCGATCAAGGACCTGGCCGACTTCAAGGGCATGAAGTGCCGCGAGACGGGCATCGTCGCCGAGCTCTACGCCAAGATGGGCATGGCGGTGGTCAACATGCCGGGCGGCGAAATCCTGCCCGCCGCCGAGCGCGGCACCATCGACTGCGCCGAGTGGGTCGGCGGCATCGAGGACCTGCGGCTCGGGCTGCACACGGTGTGGAAGTATCACTACACGCCGGGCATGCACGAGAGCGCCTCGGTGGCCGAGATCGCCATCAACAAGGACGTTTGGGACAGCCTGCCGCCGCAGAACCGGGAGGCCATCAAGTCGGCCAACTCGGAGACGTTCCTGCGCTGGTGGGCGACCTGGCAGAAGATGAACGCCGACGCTATCGCCGAGTTCGTCGAGAAGCACGGCGTCAAGCTGCTCACCACGCCCGAGGAGATCAACAGGGCGTTCCTGAAGACCTGGGACGAGTTCGCCGCCGCCGAGTCGGCCAAGAACCCGTTCTTCAAGAAGGTGTACGAATCGCAGCGTGCCTACGCCGCCAAGGTAGTGCCGGCCAAGCGCTTCATGTTCCCGCCCTACGCCTTCCAGGCCGACTACTACTGGCCGGCCAAGCAGTAGGCGCGGCCGATCGCGAGAAGCCACGCGAAGGGCGGCCTGCGGCCGCCCTTCCTTGTTGATGCGCTACGCCACCACCCGCCCGGCAGGAGGTCGAGGGCAGGCTGCCCGGCGCCAGCCATGCGTCGGCGACTGGCATCAAACGGCGGCTGCAGACGGCCCGCGGACGGCCGCTAGCGCACCGCGCTCGGCAGCCACAGGGCGACGGCGGGGAACAGCATCAGCAGGATGAGGACGATCACCTGGATGATCATGTAGTCGGCCATGCCCTTGTAGATGGTCGACAGGCTCCATTGCGGCACCACGTTGCGCAGATAGTAGGCCGACATCGCCACCGGCGGACTCAAGTAGGCGGTCTGCATGTTCACCGCGGTCAAAGCGCCGAACCAGATGAGCAGGTCGAGCTTGTTGAGGCCGAACTGGAGCTTCTCGACGATCGGCAGGACGATCGGCAGGAAGACGAGGATGATCACCGGCCACTCGAACGGCCACCCGAGCACGAAGAAGACCGTCATGATCAGCCCGAGCTTCCACCAGTCGCTCAGCGGCACGGCGATGAGGGCGTCGGTGATCACGCTGGCCGTCCCGAGCTTGGTGAAGACGGCCCCGAACACGTTGGAGGCCACCGCCAGGAACAGCACCATGGCCGAGGTCACCATGGTGCCAATGCCCGCATTGGTGAGGGAGCTGATGCTCAGGCGCCCGTAGACGAACGCCAGAAGGGCGGCGCCGAACGCCCCGCACGAGGCGGCCTCGGTCGGGGTGGCGAGACCGCCGACGATGGTGCCGAGCGTGAATCCGATGAGGGCACTAAGCGGCGCTATCCCCAGCACGACGGCGCGGAAGTAGAGGTTACGGAAGTAGGGGATGCCCGAGGCCAGCGCCGCCACCAGCGCGACCAGCGAGACGGGG
>DASRDL010000270.1:0-9439 GCA_035652635.1 Hyphomicrobiaceae bacterium
TTGGAGCGGGTGAAGGGAATCGAACCCTCGTCATCAGCTTGGAAGGCTGTTGCTCTACCATTGAGCTACACCCGCATGTCAGGGGTCAGGGGCCAGGTTTCAGGGGGTCAGTGCACTCTGGCGCGACCTGCCTGGACTCTAACCCTCATCTCTGACCCCTGAAACCTGATCCCTGACCCCTGAAAGATGGTGGAGGGGGCTGGATTCGAACCAGCGTAGGCGAAGCCAACGGATTTACAGTCCGTCCCCTTTAGCCACTCGGGCACCCCTCCACGCGCGCTGCCACCAGGGGTCGGACCCCTTGGCTCCGCCCTGCGAAATCGCCGATATCGCGAGGCAAGGGGTCTGACCCCGTACAGCAGTCGCGGGTATATGATGAAAGGGCTATGCCCTGTCAACAACACGGGGCCGGCCGCACGAGGCCCCCATCGGAGCCAGACCCATGCGCGAGAGCCGCCACGGCATGCGCCAACGCCATCGCGACCGGCGGCCCGGCCCCGCGGCGCCGGAGGCTGGCCGGCACGGCGACCATGCCCTGATCTTCGGCATCCACGCGGTGGAGGCGGCGCTGGCCAATCCGCGCCGCACCGTCACCGCCCTCTACCTCACCGACAATGCCGAGCGCCGGCTCGAGGGCGTGCTCTCCTCCCGGCAGCTCGCACGCGAGCGGGTGCTGCCCAAGGACCTCGACCGCCGGCTCGGGCCCGACACGGTGCATCAGGGGGCGCTGATCGAGGCCCTGCCGCTGCCTGAGCCCGCCCTCGCCGACCTTGCCGCCGTCGGCGGCGGCCGGCCGATCGTCCTGCTCGACCAGGTGACCGATCCGCACAACGTCGGCGCCATCCTGCGCTCGGCGGCGGTGTTCGGGGCGGCCGGGCTCGTCATGACGCGGCGGCACAGCCCGCCCCTGTCCGGTGCGCTCGCCAAATCGGCCTCGGGCGCGCTCGAGCATGTGCCGGTGGCGCTGGTGCAGAACCTCGCCCGCGCGATGGCCGAGCTCAAGGAGCTGGGCGTCACCCTCATCGGCCTCGACGGCGAGGCGCAGGAGCGGCTCGAGGAGGCCGAGTGGCCTGAACAGATCGCGCTGGTGCTGGGTGCGGAGGGCAAGGGCCTGCGCGAGCTCACGCGCGCGAGCTGCGACCGCCTCTGCCGCATCGCGACGGACGGCCCCCTCGGCAGCATCAACGTGTCGAACGCAGCCGCGATCGCGCTGCACCAGGCGGCACTCCGGCGCCTGGGTCTGGTCGGCGCCGGAGGGTGACAGGCCCCGAGCCGTCAGTGCGTCAGTCGCAGATGGTCGGACGCCAGCAGCGGTACTCGCCGCCGCGGCAGACGAGCTCGCCGTAGCCATCCCGCCAGCAGCGGCGCCCGACGTGGCCGCACTGGCGCGGGCCCGGATAGCACTCGCCCTCGTAGTAGGCGGGGCCGCGATAATAGCGCGGGCCGGCATAGGCGCCGGCGATGCCGAGGCCGAGCAGCGTGCCGACGGCGACGCCGGCTGCGATGCCGCCGCCGCGGTCGTGGGCGTCAACCGGCTGGGCCAGCCCTGCGCCCATGCCGACAACGACGGTCAACGCCAACAGGGCGTGCATGATCTTTTTGCTCATGGCGGTACCTTCCCAGTTTGTCGGCCGAAACGCGGCCCACCCGAGATTGCCCTCCCCCAGCGAGATCCAGGGGCGCCTAAAGCACACGAATATGGCGCCGATTGGGTAGCGCCGTCGTCCCGTCACCAGTGGCGGCGGGCGCGCCAATGCCAGCGGTAGTAGTAGGGTGCCGCGAAGTAGCCCGGATAGCCGTAGCCGAGCCGGCGGAACCAGGGCCCGCAGCAGCCGTAGTCGTAGACCGGGTAGTGGACCACGTTGATATGCCGGGGACCCGGGACGTGCGCGTGATAGACGTGGCGATAGCGCGGCGGGTAGTAGACGTGGTGGTGGACGTAGACGTAGCCGCCCTCGCAGCAGTAGCCGTCGTCCCACCCCCCGGCCGCGGCCGGCTGGGCGAAAGCGAGGCCCAGCGCCCCCGCTGCTGCCGCCAGAAACACTCTCGCACGCATGGCTGAACTCCTCAGGACCCGAGAACAGTCGGCCCCTTCAGGAAACGCCTGATTGGCTAAATAACCATTAAGGATGAGTGGGGTTCCGGCGTGCGCCGGCAGCCAGGCGAGCCGCTACCAGCGCCAGCCGCCGCAGCAGCTGTCGGCGTAGCCGTAGCCCCAGGCGCGGTGATAGCGGTATTGCGGACCGAAATACTGATAGCGGTAGCGATAGTGCATGGCCGAGCGCGGCACCCAGTAGCCGGAACCGTAGTAGGGGTAGTAGCCGCGGCGGTTGTAGTACCAGGAGCGCGGATCGTAGCGGTAGAGGCGGGGGCGATGCCGCCCGGGCTCGGGCGTGTAGATGCCGACCCCGTCGGGGTTCTCGCCGCCCGCCGTGGCCGGGCCCACGTCGCCGAAGGCCAGGACGACCGCGGCCGCTGCAAGCGCGAGTGATGTGGTGACGCGCATGGATCGCCTCCCGGCCGCACGAGGCCCTTTGCTTGCGAATCATTTTACCCGACTTGGGGTGTGCTGGGGAGGTGCGGGGCGGCGCATCGGACCGGCCAGTGGCCGGCGCGCCACCCCTGCCGCCGGCACGGCGCGTCAGCCGATCTCGACGTCGCGCCAGAAGCCGACCCAGTGGTCGACCCGGGCCATCGCCGCGCGCGGCGCCTCGTAGGACCACGCCGCCCGCTCGCTGCGGCCTTCGCCCGAGACGACGTCGAAGAACTGCACCCCATGCGGGCAGGCGAGATCGCTCTCGGTCCTGGGCGTGGCGCGCAGCAGCTCCATGCGCACGCTCTCGCGCGGAAAATAGCGGTAGCCGCCGACCTCGACGGTGTGGTCGCTCTCGGCCAGCACCTGTCCTCGCCATGTCGCCTTCATGTCGACCTTCCTGTGTGTCCCGATCTCCGCCAATATGGGCACGCCCCCAGGAGGAGACCAGTATGCCAGCCCAAGCCCAGCCCCGCATCACCCGCGTGACGAGCCCCGAGGCGCCGGAGCCGCCGCCGGGGACCTGGTCCAACTGCCTCGTGGTCAACGGCGTGGCCTATGTGGCCGGCATGATCGCCCGCGGCAAGGACGGCAAGATCGTGGAGGGCGACGAGTACGCACAGGCGAAGGTCATCTTCGCCAAGATCAAGGGCCTCGTCGAGGCCGCCGGCGGCACCATGGCCGACGTGGTGAAGGTGACGATCTTCGTCACCGACATCACCCAGCGCGAGAAGGTGTGGCGGGCGCGGCGCGAGGTGTTCAGCGGCAACTTCCCGGCGAGCACGCTGGTGCAGGTGGCGGCGCTGGCCGAGCCCTCCGTCAAGGTGGAGATCGAGGCCGTCGCCCACATCGGCGCCGGCCCGCGCTGAGGCCTCGGCGCGGCCATCGGCGGAGTGCACGACCCGCTCCGAGCATTGCGCTCGTTTCGGCGGCCTTTACCCTCATTGACCCTGGCCAGGCCCGGCCCCACGTGTTGAGATTGCCGATCGATCAAGCTGCCTCGGAAAGGGCCGTCCATGCACTCCGACCCCGAGATCCACTTCCACGGCATCGACAAGAGCGAGGCGATCGAGGAGCGGGTGCGCGAGAAGGTGGCCAAGCTCGAACGGCACTTCGGGCGCATGACGCGCTGCCGTGTCGTTCTGGAGGCGCCGCACCGCAGCCCGCAGAAGCCCAAGGTCTACCAGATCAAGATCGAGATCAGCCTGCCGCGGCGCAAGCCGCTCGTCATCAGCCACGAGCGCGCCGGCAGCCACGCGCACGAGGAGCTGGCATTGGCCGTCCGCGAAGCGTTCGAGGCAGCGCGGCGCAAGGCGGACGAGCTCGCGAGCAAGATCGGGGCCCGCACCAAGCTCGAGCGCGGCCGCCGCCGGCCGAAGCCGAGCGAGGCCGCCGAGGCGTAGCGCGCCTGTCAATCCGGCCGGAGCGCGTCGTGCAACAGGCCGGCGGCCCCGGCCGTCACCGCCTCCCCGAACGTCATCCCGGCGCAGGCCGGAACCAGGCTCGAACGCGGCCGCCGCCGCCTCCCCCACCGTCATCCCGGCGCAGGCCGGGACCCAGTACACGGCACAGCAAAGAATGGGCGCGATGTCTTGCGCGACCAGAAGCGTTGCGCGCGATCCTTTCCCACCATGTCATCCCGGCGCCGCCACCGTGACGTCATCCATGACGTCATCCCGGCGCCGCTTGCGAGCGACAGCGAGCAAGCGGGAACAGGCCGGGACCCAGGCACTTCGATGTACGCTGTCGCTTCCGGCATGTGTGCCGAACGACGGACGCGGGGGTCGGTCGTGCGTCCTCGCGAGCGGAGAGCGGGCGGACCCGTGCATGGGTCCCGGCCTTCGCCGGGATGACGTCATGGTGGTGGCGTAGGGATGACGTCATGGTGGTGACGTCGGGGTGACACCATGGTGACGATGTATCGGTTCCCCGACGACCTCCCCCACCACCGTCATCCCGGCGCAGGCCGGGACCCAGGCCACCGGGCCACAGCGGACCCGCTGCCTTTCCAGCACGACGATTCCGGATGTGTCATCGCCGCCCCCGCACCGGCGCCGCTCCGCGGACTGGGTTCAGGCCCGCGCCGGAATGACCGGGCCCTCGTGCCGTGCAAATTGGGAGACGACAGCGTTCAGCTGCGCGGCGATGCCGAGCGCGGGCCGCGCGGCTGCCGGCGCAGGGCGGGGGGATCGGCGGCGATCTCGGGCTCCACCCGGGGCCAGGTGAAGTCGTCGGCGCGGCCGGGCTTGGGCGGCAGCCGGTCGCCCTTGATCAGCACCTGGTAGTATGGGCTCTGGCTGGGCGCCAGGCGGCGGGCGGGAGCGCCGGGCTGGGGCACGGCCGGCGTAATCGAGCTCAGCACCACCAGGCCGTCGCCGACCTCGTCGGCGATGACGTCGCCCATCTGCGATGGGCGGTCGCTCGACTCCTTGCGCGTGATGAGCGCCACCACCGCGGAGGGGATGGCGGGGCGCGGCAGGTCGACCGTCACCTGCTCCTGCCGGCCGCCGGGACCGATGCTCCTGAGCAGGATGCGGCCGTGATCGGCCTTCTGGTCGTTGGAGGTGTCGGGCGCGGGCGCCTCGCGGGGTCTGGCCTGCCCGCTGCCGGCATCCTTGGATGCCGACACCGTGCCGCGCCAGCCGCCGTCACCGACGGGTTGCGCGCGCGGCCGCAGGGCCGCCACGCGCTTCTGCTCCGCCTCGTTGCCGGCGAGCGGAATCGTCCGCTCGTTCTTGGCGAGGTTGAGGTCGCGCTTGATCTCCTGCTCGACATAGTGGGCGAGCTTGCGGTTGCCGTGCCAGGTGAACAACGCCCCGTCGTACTCGCGCAGGAGCCGTTGCTTGCCGGTGATGTCGGGCCCCCACGGCGCGAAGTTGCCGGCCTCGTCGGCGAAGTGGGCCTGGATGTCGATGAACTTGACGCCGTTGAGGTAGGCCTTGTCGCGCACGATGTCGTTCATGATCTGCGCGATCTCGTTGACATCGGGGCGGCGCATCACCGGCAGACCGACCCAGTAGAGCGCCATGTTCTTGCGCTTGAGCACCTTGATGAAGCGGTCGACGCGCCGGCCGTACTCCTCGCGCCACTCGCTCGAGCCCAGGACGATGCGCTCCCTCGGCGAGGTGCGCATGTGGATGCGGTCCCAGAAGCCCACCATGATCACGCCGATGTGGAACGTTTCCTTGTTGGCCTCCTCCGCCTTCATTTCCTCGTCGAACTCGGCACGGGCGAGGCCGGCCAGGGCGCGGTGGCGGCGCGAGATCTGCAGACGGTTGTCGCCCGCGAAGGCATCGTTGAGGCCGGCCAGCAGCCCTTCCGCGAACGGGTCGCCATAGGCCTGCAGCTTGTAGACGTCGCCCTCGGGGAAGGGCGTGATGTAGCTGGTGCCCGTCGGCCCGTCCTGCGCCAGCGCCGCACGCGCCGGCAGGAGCACCAGCGCGGCGAGCGCCACGGCCAGCATTGCAACGATGCTGCGCATCATCCCTGTCGCCATCGGCAGGCGGCCCGGCCCTGCCGTCCGCTCGCCCGTTGCGCCGAGTCGAAGTGCTGCAGATTGCTGCACTTTCCGGGCCGCCGCAAGGCGACGGGCAGATGCCGCAGCACCGGCCGCGGCCGCCAGCGCCCGCCGCGCTTGTCATCCCGGCCTCGGGCGTCAGCCCGAGAGCCGGGACCCAGGACCAAGATTGCACGCCAGTATCCATTCGCCCTGGGTCCCGGATATTGCGCTGGCGCGCAATTCCGGGATGACAGTGACGCTTGCTGATCGGAAGGGCTCTAGCGCCCGCCGCGCCCAGCCTCCCCTCCGGCCGTGCCCGCACCCTTGGCCGACGCGCCCTTGCGGGCCGCGGCCGCACGCACGTGCGCCAGCAACGCCTCGGTCGGCCAGCAATCGACCGTGAGGCCGTTCGCCTTCTGATAGGCGCCGATCAGCGCGCGCGTGTTCATCCCGGCCTTGCCGTCGATCTTGGCAACGGCGTAGCCCAAGGTCTGCAGACCGGCCTGGATGCCCTCGATGCCCTTGGCGGAGAGCTGCTTGACCTCGGCCCACGGCACGACGAACGGGCCGCCGCCGGCGATGCGGTCGCCGAGATTGCCGACGAACAGGGCGTAGAGGTCGGACATGTTGTAGCGCTTGATGACGAGGAAATTCTCGAGCGCCAGGAACGCCGGCCCATAGGCCCCGGCGGGAGCCAGGACGAAGGCCTGCCGGTCGAGAGCTGAGGCGGGGAACTCGCCCTTGGCGCGCGCGACGCCCAGCTTCACCCACTCGCGCAGCGGCTTGACGTTGTCGGGCCCCTCCTCGAGGCAGGAGACGCCCTTGGGCAGCCGCACCTCGTAGCCCCACGTCTCGCCGGCCACCCAGCCCTTGGCGCGCAGCTGATTGGCGGCCGAGGCCAGCGCATCGGGCACCGAGCCCCAGATGTCCTTGCGGCCGTCGCCGTCGAGATCGTAGGCCAGCGTATAGAACTCGGACGGCATGAACTGGGTGAGCCCCATGGCGCCGGCCCAGGACCCGGTGAGCGTGGCGCGGGTGCGCACGCCGTCCTCGATCAGCTTCAGCGCATAGAGAAGCTCGGTGCGGAACATCTCCTTGCGGCGGCCGAGATAGGCCTGCGTCGCCAGCGCCCTCACGATGTAATAGGTCGAGCGGTGCGCGCCGAACGCCGTCTCGCGTCCCCAGATGGCGAGCACGAACTGGGGCTGGACGCCGAGCTCGCGCTCGATCTTTGCGAGCCAGCCGGCCTCCCGGGCGAGCAGGGCCCGGCCCTGGCCGGCGAGCTTGGCAAGGTAGCTCTCGCTCAGGTACTGCGCCGGCGTCCTGGTGAACTCGGCCTGGCCCTTGACCTCCTCCCGGCCGGGCAGAACCAGATCGGGCAGCGCCAGGTCGGGCTCCACGCCGCGCAGGGCCGCATCGAAGGTGGCGCGCGAGATGCCCATGGCCTGGGCCTCGGGCCACAGGCCGTCGAGGAAGCGGCGGAAGGCATCGTCGCTCGCCTGCGCGCCGGCCCGGCCGCCCGCAAGGCAGGACAGCAGCGACAGTAGCAGGAGAGCGCAGACCAGGACCGCCCGCCGCGCGCGCGTGGCAGCGGCGCACGCGCGCCACGGGCCCGGTCGCGACGCATGGCTCGGCACGGACTGCCTCCCTCGCCGGCTCACCGGGCCGGCCGCTTCCCCAGGGTGCCTTGCCGCACCGGACGCTCGGACCCGCGGATCTCCTCGCAGCCTTTCCCGGCCGATTTGCGGCGCCTGCACGGCGAGCTAGGCCGCGCCGGCCGGCGCCTCGGCGCGGGAGCCGAGGTGCTCCTCCCATCTCAGGGCGTGACGCACGATAACGTCAAGGGAGTCGTGCCTGGGCCTCCAGCCGAGGCGGGTGCGGATACGCTCCGTGGCGGCAACGACGATGGCCGGATCGCCGGGCCGGCGGGGCCCCATGCGCACGTCGAAGTCGCGGCCGGCCACGCGCCGGACCGTCTCGATCACCTCGAGCACCGAGAAGCCGCGGCCGTAGCCGCAGTTGAAGATGTCGCTGTCGCCGCCGGCGCGCAGGTGCGCCAGGGCCGCCATGTGTGCATCTGCAAGATCGGTGACGTGGATGTAGTCGCGCACGCAGGTGCCGTCGGGCGTGGGGTAGTCGGTGCCGAACACCTGCATGTGGCTGCGCTTGCCCAGCGCCGTCTCGCAGGCCACCTTGACGAGATGGGTGGCGCGCGGGGTCGCCTGGCCGGCGCGGGCCTGCGGATCGGCTCCGGCCACGTTGAAATAGCGCAGCGCCACGTAGCGCAGGTCGTGGGCCCTCGCGGCGTCGGCCAGCATGATCTCGGTCATGCGCTTGGAGGAGCCGTAGGGCGACATGGGCACGAGCGGGGCGTCCTCGGCCACCGGCCGGTCGCCGGTCATGCCGTAGACGGCGGCGGTGGACGAGAAAATAAAGTGGTGCACCCCCGATTTGACCGCTGCCTCGATCAGGGCTCGGGAGTTTACTGTATTGTTGAGGTAGTAGCCGAGCGGATCGGCAACCGAGTCGGGCACCACGATGGAGCCGGCAAAATGAATAATGGCATCGACGCCATGGCCATCGAGCAGACGCCGCACGAGCGCCTGGTCGCCGACATCGCCGCGCACGAAGGTGGCAGCCGTCGGCACGGCCCACGCCCGGCCGGTGGAGAGGTTGTCGAGCACCACCACCCGCTCGCCGGCATCGAGGAGTTGCAGCGCCATGTGGCTGCCGATGTAGCCGGCGCCGCCCGTGACGAGAACGGTCATTCCGCTATCCTTCCTCGCGCATGCGATGGCGGTGGCGCTGCAGGTGCGGGTTGCAGCCTGCGAGGCGGTCCGCCACTTCTACTATCACCGGTGCATATGCCCGGTTAATTGTCATCCCGACCGACCCACCGCCAGGAAGCTCGCCACGTGACCAGCACCGTCCCCGCCCACAAGAAGCGCGTGCGCAAGGCCGTCTTTCCGGTCGCCGGCCTCGGAACGCGCTTTCTGCCCGCCACCAAGGCCATGCCCAAGGAAATGCTGACCGTGGTCGACCGGCCCGTGATCCAGCACGTGGTCGACGAGGCCAGGGCCGCCGGCATCGAGCATTTCATCTTCGTCACCGGCCGCAACAAGGGGATGATCGAGGACCATTTCGACAGCCAGTTCGAGCTCGAGCGCACGCTGGAGGAGCGCGGCAAGAAGAAGGAGCTCGACGAGCTGATGGCCGAGCTGCCGCAGGCGGGGCAGACGAGCTTCACGCGTCAGCAGGCGCCGCTCGGCCTCGGCCACGCCGTGTGGTGTGCGCGCGAGATCGTCGGCGACGAGCCGTTCGCGCTGCTGCTGCCCGACATGCTGCACTTCGGCACGCGGCCGTGTCTCGCCGACATGATCGCGGCCTACGGCCAGCACGGCGGCAAC